>JAQBHK010000234.1:0-20906 GCA_032127815.1 Desulfobacterales bacterium | reverse complement strand
TAAAATTATGGGAAGCCGGGGCTATGCCCTGCTCATTGAACACGGCATAGAAACAGCTCGCGAGTTTGCCGCAGAAATTGAAAAAAGAGTAAATTTTCAACTCGTTACGCGGCCACAGCTAAATATTTTAACTTACAGATTATTTCCTTCTGATTTAAAAGAAAAGTTTCGCAAAGGTGATATCGAGCAACAAGTTGCAATTAACGCAAAGGTAAACACTGTCAACCACGAGGTTCAGCGCCTGCAAAGGGAAGCCGGCCAAAGTTTTGTTTCCAGAACAACATTACAAACCGAAGATTTTCCGGGACATGATATTGTGGTGCTGCGCTGTGTCATCATGAATCCCATGACGAACATCGAGATTCTGCAAGACATCCTCGATGAACAGGAAGAAATATACCAACAGGCCTTCCCAAGACCAGGCCCTTGAAACCTGAAAAATACGGTCCTATTGCCCGGGTCTTTTCTCTTTAGAGCTTGCTTTAAACTTTGACTGCTCCGCCGTATTTTTGCAACGTATCACTCTGGCAGTTTGCAGTCCTGGGCCCATTCCGGACAGGCTTTTTCCATCTCGGCCATATACTGCAACGTGCATTCTCCGCACTCCATTTCAACGTTGGGAACATCGCCGAAGCGCTTTTTGATTTCCTCTTTTGAAAGGTGCTGAACGGCACTGCAGCCGCACTGGGGACATGCTGTTTTCATTTGATAGCGTTTTTCAGTCATTGATCACTTCCTTAGTTTTAAAAATTTAAATCACTGCTTTTATTGTAATGCAGCTTAAAACCCGAGTCAAATCCTTATCCCGGATTTTTCACCAGCTTGATCAAACGTTTGGTTGAGTTGATAGTTGATAAGAATTCCCTTTCAAGAACAAAATCAGGGAAAATTTACGGTTGGTATATACGCCGGTTTCCCATAAGCAAAAAATCAGCAGATCTCTATTATCTTTATCGGTAACAGAGATTCTCCGGGACTGTTTGAAGCTTTCCACATTGCAGTCGAGGATCTCGGCAGCTCTTTGCAAAATTATTCCGGGCGCTGACCCAGGACCGTTATGAGCTTTCCTGGTGGGACGCCCTGATCGTATCCGCCGCCCAAATTGGCGACTGCCGCCTTCTGCTCACCGAAGACCTTCAGGAAAATCAAACAATGGGTCGCCTCCGCGTGATCAACCCCTTTCACCATGCCCCCGATTCAGCGATTCCCTTTCTTTGATTGTTTTTAGGTCATATTATATCGTAGCCGTATAACTACCCTAAGTCGGGCAAAAAAATGCAGCTGTATATTATATGTGTTATGCTCAACAAAACAGCTGATTGACATTGCCTCTACAATGCCATACAATCTATGACTATGAAAATATTCAGATGGGATACGGAAAAAAACGAAGTGCTGGCCGGAGAAAGAGGAATTACATTCGAAGAAATAGTCCAAAAAATTGGGTCCGGAGTTAAAGTTATTGAAACAGATCATCCCAACCAGAAGAAGTATCCAAATCAAAAAATACTGATTGTTGATGTGGATGGATATGCCTATTTAGTCCCGTGTGTTGTCGATAAAAACGGGTATTTTCTTAAAACGATCATCCCCAGTAGAAAGGCAACCAAGAAATACCTTGGAGGAAAAAATGGTTAAGAAACAAAAAAAAATAGTCCTTGATGAATACGAAAAAGAAATCTTAGAGGCATATGAAAATGGAATGCTAAAGCCCTCAAAACTTCAGCCTGACTACCAAACAATAGCCCGCAATACGATGAAAAAGAATCGTAAGATCAACATAAGGATTTCGGAAAATGATCTTTCCGCCTTACAAAGAAGAGCCGCCCTGGAAGGCATCCCTTATCAAACATTAATTGGAAGTGTGCTTCACAAATATGTAAGTGGCTTTTTAAAAGAAGCAGGATAAAAATGAACACGGGTGCGTCTGCTTTACCCATAACAGGGGACCGGCCGATTTTAATATCATGGACCGGTGTTGCCCGGATGCATGGAACGCGGATAACACGGATTAAAACGGATCTGCGCAGATACAGATAAAATAAATGTATTAAGGCCTTTTAAAACGAAAATCGACGGTTTTCTTAATGGCTTCGAAATTAACTATATTATTGGTAAGTACGGTTGCTCCGATCTGACGTGCCAAAACAGCAATGGTGATGTCGTTATAGTGTTTGGGATAGACCGGATCAAGTTCCCCTGAGCTTCTGAGTTGATGGCAGGCATGGCCGATTAAGGTCAGTGAGTTCTCAGTCGGGATGATCAAACGTTTTAAGCTGACAAACCTGTGCTGAAATGCGGCGAGATGTCTGATTTCCTGCTTTCCCCTGGCGCCCATCCACAGTTCATGGAGAACGGGATAGGCCAGAAAGACAACATATTGAAACGGATTTCGCAAGCGCTCATACAGTCCTGAGTTGAAGATTTCAATATAGATGTTTGTATCGATAACAATTTTTTCCTGCACGCACTATTCCTCGAACACCGTCTCGAAATGAAAGGTCCCGGCATCTTTAAAGGTAATTTCCGATAGAAGGATATCGGTGTCGATTTGTTTGAGAACCGTGTTTATCGCCTCTTTTTCGGTTTTTACGTTTAAAGCCATTTTGATTCTAGTAATGGCATCCTGGTCAAGCTCTATGGTCTTTTTTACCAACGCCATGATCTTTCTCTCCTTTTTATGAGAAAACCATATAATTGTTGCATATTATATGGCTAACAATAAGGGGGTGATGGTAATATGTCAATAAATTTTCCACCTCAAGGAAATGTCCCATGGGAGTTACCCGTCTCTCTCTTATTGTTTCTATCGCGAAATGGGTTAGTGTTCATCCAGAGGTGATGATTTTTTTCGAATGTCAATGAAAAATAGATGAAATCTCAGAGACTGAAAGCGCTCAACTGCTCACCGATGTTCTATCAATGCCGATCCGTTATTTTCCGCATGGCCCCTTAATTCCCGCGGCTTTTGATCTTGCCCTTGAACACAGGTTAACCTTATATGATGCCGTGTATCTTGCACTCGCCTCAGCTCAGGGCGCCATGCTCTTCTCCGCTGACAAGGATATGCAAAAAATAGCAGATAAGCTACACGTAAGATAGGTATGGTGATCGGTGCTATAGAACCATTCCATGATCGCCGCCTCCGGCAAACTTGGTTTGTCAGCCCGGACCTAAAGTTGCGGTCTGATAGACACCACTTTTTAGAAAGCCCATCCCCAGCATCCTGTAGCCATCAGATTGAGCAGGCGCAAGTTCTACATGTTTTTGAAAATCCTGAATGACCTTGTCGTATTTCTCCTGAAAGTAATAGAGCAGCCCCCGTTTTGCATAGGCAGCCGCCAGTTTTGGATTCAAATCCAAGGCCTTGGTAAAGTATGCGACTTTTTTATAAGTCATGCCTTTTCCAAGACCGAGGTTGAAGTATTCCGTGGCGTCCATGGCATAGCTTTGCGCTGCCGTCAACCAGAAGAGCATAAGCATGCAAATTGCTATTCTTTTCATATTATTACACCATTATCTTTGATTGAGCCAAGCCATCACAGGCTCCAACCAGACACCTTCCGGTTGAAAAAAAAGTTTATGCCCTTTATCGCTTTCTAATTGCACTTCCTTACTAGAAATGCCTTGAGTTGCTCTCGAAAATGCCGTTCCACAACTGCTGGCGATTGAATCTGACAAAGCATAGACAGACAAAAAGTCACCTTTGAGCTTGGTAAAGTCCGGGTAAACCGGGGCGAGAGGCTTGATTTCACAACCGGCCATTACCACAAAGCCGACCCCGGGCTTTCCCAACCGGGAAGCTACACAAAGGGCGATAACACCACCCTTGGAATGTCCCGCGATTGTGATGTTTATTTTAACGGATAAATGAAGTTTCCAATGCGAAAAACGGGCTGCATCGTCATAGCGGTATTCATATCCAGAAGATCATCGGATCAGATAACCGGAAAGAATTCCTCCCAAAATCGCCAGGCATTCCGCATCCAGATACTTGTCGGCACCCTGCTTAAAAAGCATAGAGCAGTGCGCCGGGAATTCATTATCAACATCGTTATAAAGTAAAAGGAGCGGAACTCTCGGAAGAGCATTGAATTGCATGGATAGTTCGTATGAAAGCTCAATATCGGGAGGAAAGCCCCCAAGCGTTTCACATGCCCTTTCCAATGCGGTCAGCTTGCCGGCAAAATGCTCGGCAACCAGCAGAGCCGTTAGCAAATAAGGGCCTATCCGCCAAACTGTCCTACCGAAAATTTGAAAGCGACCAGGAAATAAAACCTCAAAGACCCTTCCGGCAGCCAAGGGTGGAAAGGGCAAAAGATACGATTTAGTTATAACTCAACTTTCGGGATTCATGATTCCGCGAAAAAAATAATTTGCTGTCGCTTTGCGAACTCGCCTCTACTGACGCGTCAACCTCTTGCTGACAGCCGGTTAAGACTCTTCAACCGGGGGCACCGTGACCGTTTAACCGCTCAACCCGGGTGCGGTATAATGCTTCGAACCAGACGCCTTGTCTGACTGATCATGGGAAGGGGAATTGACAGGATTTTGTCGCTGTAAGACAACGCATGCATTGAATATCTGATCCCCAACGGGGTTTTCGGAAATACCTCAAGAAAGAGCCGCATGCTTTTAAGAGAACCCCTGGCACCGGCCTTGACTTCAATCGGGAGAGGCATCCCATCGACTTCAATGACATAATCAACTTCGGCTTTGCTCCCCCGGGCTTCCCGGGCCCAGAAATATAATCCGGGTTCAGCGTATGGGTCTGCACAAGCCAGCAGTTCCTGACCTGCAAACTGTTCCGCCACGGTGCCGGCGTTGATTTGCATGACAGACCGCTCCAGGACAAAAGAGGTCTGTATGCCGATAGCATTCTGCATCATGCCGACATCAAGAAATGTGACTTTGAATTTTCGTTCGTTGATGCGGACCGATAATGGTATGCCCGCACCGGACACATGATATATCCTGGTCAGGCAGCGGGCGTCGCAGAGCAACCCAAGCGCCTCTTGCAGAAACTTGGATTCGATATTCGGATTGACGTGCGTATACTTGTAACGCTGCCCGGTCATCCGCGGTGCGCTTAGATATACCGCTTTTAAATATTTGTGTTTTGCGATAGTTGCATATTTCGAAAAATCATCGGCATAGGTTCGAATCAGCCCGGATTGCAGCCGCTGTATCTCCGCCATCGGTACCTTGCGGGCAAACGCATGGACGGCCATGGGCATTCCGCCGACCAGCAGATATTGGCGCAGAAGGTGTTCAAGCCGGTCGTGAAATACCGGCTCCATTCCGTTTTGCAGGTCGACGGCACGCGTATAATCCCGCAACCTTTCCTCACCCATGGCCAAGAGGAATTCCTCAAATGAAAGCGGGAACATGAACACGCTTTGCAAACGGCCGACCGGCATCCGAAAATCCTCCGACCGCAAAGCAAACTCAATAAGTGACCCGGCCCCGATGACATGCAGCTCCGGCAGCTTTTCATGGAAATAGCGCAGGGACATGATCGCCCGGGGGCATTCCTGGATTTCATCCAGAAACAGCAGCGTGCGTCCCGGCCGGATGACCGATTGCGTCAAAATGGAGAGCCGGTCAATGATGGCCCAGGGATCAAAGTCTGAAAAACAGTTGCCCAGTTCAGGGTGTTCCTCAAAATTGGCTGAAACAACATTGTCGAATTCATGTTCCCCGAAAGCGGTTACAGAGTAAGTCTTGCCCACTTGCCGCGCACCGCGCACCAAGAGAGGCTGCCTGACACGACTCTCTTTCCATTGCTTGAAAACTGCATCGATTGTGCGTTTCATACCACCGCATCATAATGGAAAAATCAGATAAGTCAACCGTTTTTTATGAATATTTATCATATAACACAAGGTTGTTTTCGGACATATTGTCATATAAAGCTAACAAGCTGCCTGGATGGCCTGTGAGGGAGTCTTTATTCGCCTTTGTCAGAATACCCTGCCTTTTTCTGCAGGGATAGGAATTTTAGCCCACCGAACTGCCGGAACGCCCCTTACTGAGAACTTGCGGGCGATTTATACATCTCTTTGATTTTATAATATAAATCATACAGACGGACGGCTATGATCGCCGTGATCAACCTGGGTACCCACAGCCAGAAGGCACTCAGTCCCAGGGGTAAAAACAGCGCCGGATCCTCGACCATGGAATGATTGATCCCGATGGAAAAATGGAGCCTTTCAAGCTCTCGGGCGGTAAGATATCCTCCTTTGGCTTCTTCCACTATCACCGCGCCTCCATAAGCAACCCCGAATACGGTGGCCGTCAGCCATAATATGCCGACTCTTTGGTCCAGACCCATGGTCTTTAAAAGAGGCGTCAATATCTTAACGATATGAGGAATCAGGTTGAAGCTTTTCATGGTTTCAAGAATTATCATTAAGACCATGATGATAACGAAAATCTTGCAGCTAAGATACAGCATCGCTATAAACCAGCTTTTCAGCATAATCGGCAGCGCCGGACTGGCTGAGGCCGAGGCGCCTATGATTGCAGGCCCTGCTGAGTCCGGTTTGAGAAAAAAAGAGATCGCCATCACTGTTACGATAGAAGCTGTCAGGCGCACAAGGGTGGCTCTAAAAGGATTCAAGCCCGACTTTCCCTGAATAACACCCTCTTGTATTAGATTATGGGAAATGAGCACAAAATTAGCGATAAGCGTCATCTGGAAAATGGTAAGAGGGAGCATGGCCATGGCGGCAATACATCCGTATATTCCGGTCAGCATACCGGCAATAAGCGGCAAGGCGGCCACCGGCGGCAGGTCCAGCAGATTCATGCCGGGTCTTAAAAGAAAATCTATTTTATATAACCAGCCGCTGTATTCCAGCAGAGCGGTCAGGAAAGATATGGGCATAAGAATTTTGAGCATCCAGGTAAATCCGCTCCAGCCCTTCTTTATACCGTCCTTCAAGCTGCGCCCAAGCTGATGAGGTATCTCCTTCATATTGAATTTCAATACACTTTAGGACTGCAGGCAATGCCGTCCGATACAAGATGCTTAAGCTTTTGCTGCAACACCCTGTAAGAGAAAAAGCGTTTTGCTATTTCGTAGTTTTTCTCTACCATGGCCTGGCGGCGTTGCGGATTCTCCAGCACCTCTCGCGTCTGACTGACAGCCTCCTCGGACACATACCCATCGATCTCAATCACATCAAAGCCCTTGGGTTGGATATCATATGCATAAATTGAATAATTGTTTACAATTATCGGTTTTTTAAAATATATGGCTTCAAGAAAGGCATTACCAAACCCTTCAAAATTGGATGGATAGGTTATAAGGTCGGCATGGGGATAAATATCCTCCAAGGTGTAGATTTTTTCCCCTTGTTTAGTAAAGTCTCTGCATTCATTGATAATTCCCGACGCAAAGACAGTATTAACCTTCAAAAGCCTGGAATATTCCTTGACTCTCTCTTCATAATCGTAACCTTCATCCCCGGAAGCATGGGAAATAACCAGCCTGGCCTTCTTGCCCAACCGGTGTACAATTTCGATGGCATGTTCAATCCCTTTGCGCTTTACAACCCGGGTCGGCTGAAGGATCAACAGCTCGTCTTTTTCAAGACCGAGAGTATGTCGAACATCCAAAGCATAATCATCAGCCGGCGGCGGCGGGTTTTCAAAATCCATAACATTCGGGATAGTAGTTGACGAAATGCCGGTCCTGAGGCTTAATTGATTGGCAGCCGAAGAGTTGATAACCACATGCTTAATGGACGGCAAATGGGGCGGAAACGCCATATTCAGGTACTCCCAGACCGCATTAGCAAGAAAATGCTGGCGCTCCCAGAAAAAATCGTGATGGTGGGCTATGGTCGGCATGCCTGTTTCAGATATCACCTCTGTAATAGCTATACCAAGGGGGATATTCAGCGGAATTGTCAGCGAATTTTCCGGCACTAAAAGTTCTATATTAAATTTTTCGATAAATCTGTAAAGTTCGTCTTTTAACTTTTCTGTAAGCTCATAAATTTTTTTCGTAATGCGTCGCGCGCGCTGGCGGACACCAAAGCAGTTTTCGTAAATATCTCGAATTTCAGGATGACGAAAATACGCTTCTTCCGCCAAATAGGAACGATCTTCCGGACGGTCGAGCATTCCGGCAAAGTAATAACAGTTACCCCCATTTTTTTCAAAAACATCAGCCCATTTTGCGGCTTCGAGGGAAACGCCGTCCGTCCCCGCCAGACGTGTTGCCACAAAACCGATATTGTGTTTCCGGCCGCAGATTTCACAGTGACTCATTTTTTGCTCCTTGTTTGCGAGACCTTTGCCGGCCCAAAAAAAAACGTTTTTCCCCAATCTCGGCATAAGGAGAAAAACGCTTTAATGTTCTATCCAAAATTGCCCTGCCGGCTAAATCTGGTGGAACATTCTCAGGCAAACCGGTTCGCTTACTGTTTCTCGCTGACAAACTGCAGTTTGACCGAACCGATCTCGATTTTATCGAAATCTTTAAGAGTGACCGACTCTTTTACAGTCTCGCCATTAACTTTCGGTTTAGTCATACCACCCACATAACTTAGTGAATATCCTTGGGGTCTCTTGCTTATGGTTGCAGCGGTCGCCCCCATCATGAGGCCGCCCACCACAATATCGCAAGAGGAACTCTTCCCTATTTTGATAAGTTTCTTAACAAGCTTTATCTCCCCCTCGCCACCGGCCAGATATGACAGCATTCCTACCGGTTCCTTGGCCGCCGCCTGTGCAGCCTGGGGTATGGCCTGGGCCAGCATATCCCGATATTTGTCCGTATCCATAACCATGGTCTGGTCCATTTTGCCGGCAGCTTCATCCGGTTTTTTCTCACCTTCATCGTAAGTAAAGATCAGGGTATGCTTGCCGATAAGGATGTTGTCGCCCTCTTTAAGCCAGTGAGATGAAACCAGCTCTTTGTTTACAAAGGAGCCGTTTTTACTTTGCAGGTCCGTCAGTAAAAACCCTTCCCCCACAGAGTCTATCTTGGCATGATGCCCGGAAACGGCGAGGTTCTCGATCGGCACATTGTTACTCTCCTTCCGACCTATCGTAATAGACTGCCCCGCTTCAAGGCGATAAGTAGCGATGGTGTTATCTTTGAATGTAAGTGTCAACGTCGGCATTGCAGTACCCTCATTTTTAATGAAATATTTTTTTCATAATCCGTGAAATCATTCCCATGATTCCACCTTTTGTATTGTCAGCATTTATCTTTATTACAATGACGGTTATATTGTCGTGTCCACCACGCTCATTGGCTAAATCCACAAGCGTCTTGCAGGCCTTTGCAGGTGGTTCCGCTTTGACAATATCGAGAATTTCTTCAGGAGAAACCAGGTCGCTAAGGCCATCGGAACTGATGGTCAGAATATCGCCTTCAAAACATTGGATCTCACAGACATCCGCTTCTACCGCGGGTTCAATTCCCATGCCCCTGGTGAGCATGCGTTGAAACCGCTTGTCCAGTTTCTGAGCCATTTCAGGATTGATCGCCATCTGCTCCGATATCACGTTGTGGGTTACGGAAAGCAGTTCGATGCCGCCGTCATGCACCAGGTATACCGGGCTGTCACCCACATTGGCCACAATCATAGTATCGCTGGTAAAGAAGGCCAGCGATACGGTGGAACCCATCCCTTTATAGTCTTCATTACTTTGTGCTACCTGGTAGACACCTTTGTTGGCCAGATTGATGCTTGAAAGCAGCCGGTTGGCCTCTTTGGAAAGGGTTTCGTCGAGGTCCTCCATCTCTTCGACATCGCCCTCCTCTTCGAAACGCTTCATGTAATCCCGGATGGTATCTACCACCAGCGCACTGGCCACTTCACCGGCCAAGTGTCCACCCATGCCGTCGGCCACCACGTAAAGCTTCAGGTCATTGTCAAGATAGAAAGAGTCTTCGTTGCCTGCCCGTTTTTGACCAACATCAGTAATCCCTGCAGCTTTTATATCAACCATAATTGATACCGTAAGGCTCGACTCTTTATCTGGATATAAAACAAACCGTGCTTATCGAAGGCTCGATAAACTCTCTGTTTATCATTGAAGCTTTTGACAATTCATCTAACGATGAAGATAGGTGACCTATATAACAAAAATACAGTCAGGTCAAGCATTTCGTTGCCGGGCACAGCCATACCGCCAACGGCCGTCATTGACATCGTCACAGTCGCCGTTGGACGATTTCTTTGAAATCATCCCGATTTCTTTTTAGCCATAACAGCGTCGATCTTTTTCCCGAGCGCTCTTAGATGGCTGCACAGCTGGGATGCATTTTTATAACGCTTTTCGCGGTCCTTTGCCAGGGTATTATCTATGATGGTTACAAGCGGTTTTACAATTTTAGGGTTGAATTTTCTCGGGTCCGGATGAGGAACATTCATTATCTGGTTCATCAGGGCCATAGGATTGTCGCCACGAAAAGGGAGTTCTCCGGTAAGCAGCTGATACAGCATGACCCCGACTGAAAAAATATCCGACCTTCCATCGACCTTTTCACCGGCAAATTGTTCCGGTGACATGTAGTAGGGGGTCCCTTTAACCACGCCGGTCTGGGTCTGAGAGGTTGCCGCAATCCGGGCAATCCCGAAATCTGTAATTTTTACAATACCTGTTTTCAAATACATAATATTGGCCGGTTTAATGTCGCGATGAACGATTCCTTTCTGGTGTGCATAATCCAACGCATCGCTGACGTCGGCGATATAGTCAATTACTTTCCGCATGGGCAGAAGTTTATCTTTTTTGGTATATTTATCCAGGTCTTCACCTTCTAAATATTCCATGGCGATGTAAGCCAAATCCTGCTCATCGCCGGCATCGTAAATGGTTACGATATTGGGATGCGAGAGGGTCCCGGCGCTTTCAGCCTCCCGGAAGAACGCCTCTTTCATCTTCTCGGCTTCTTCGGGCTCAAAGTCATCGGTAAACCGCACGGTCTTGATTGCAGTGGTTCTGTTAATGCGCGGGTCCTGGCCCAGATAGACAATGCCCATGGCACCTTTGCCCAGTTGTTTGATCACTTCATACCTGCCCAGGGTCGGGCGGGTACCGGTAGTGCCGGACAAAAGTTCGTCTCCCGGAGCTCCGCCCAGGAAACCGTCGCCGAATATCATGGTCTCGCTGGTCTGAACCAACTTCTTTTTGCGCTCGACCACATCCTTGAATTTGGCATCATGCTCTTCAATATATTCATAAACGGAAGCCGCTTTATTATATTGCCGTTTTCTTTCGTAGTCCAAGGCGAGGTTGTAAAGAACATTCTTCATTTCGTCATCCACCGGTACCCGGCGCAGCTTGTCAAAGGCCATGTCCAGCATCCCCTGGCTTTGAAATGAAAGCCCCAGCATGCGATTGGTTTCAGCTGATTCGCCTTCCACTTTCTCTTTACGGGTCTCGGTGACAAAGTATTTTATACTGACCACACCGATGTAGCCTAATACAAGTTGCAGGAGGGGATAAGTAATCCATATCCAAAGACCGTTTGACACAAATAAATAAGTCGAACCCCCTGCAAGGGCAAGCAGCAGAACAAAAAAAACGAGACCCCCAATCCCGGCCTTCAATCTCGGCAAGACCAAGGTGATTACAAGCCCTAAAACAAGTATCATCAAGAGTTCTGCGGATGAACCCCAGGAAGGCTGTTGAATAAACTTTTTATTAAGGATGGACCAGATGGTGTGAGCAGTCAGTTCTCCAATGGACATGGTTGGATCGGTGGGTGTGCTGAGCGGATTCATGATCCCCGATGCAGATGCGCTTACCAGAACCAGCTTGTTTTTAAAGACGCTCGCAGGAACCTTGTCATTGATGACGTCAAAAAAGGAATAACTCTTAAAAGATCCGCGGGGACCTTTGAAACTGATCATCATCTCAGTACCCCAGGTAGTTGGAATCTTAATGCTGTCCAGATAAACGGCCGAACCTAAAACAGCCCTAATTTTGCTGTTCGAGAGGTTAAGATACTCGGCGGCCAGCTTTACGGTATATGCCGGGATGTAAAGCCCGCGATATTCGTATAAAAGCCGCTCACGCCTGGCTGTTCCGTCCATGTCATAACCTAAGTTGATGTGTCCGATTCCTGTAGATGCTTTGAAAAAGGCATCAATGGGCAAGGTTATCTCATCCGCCAGGGGAACACTCAGTCCGTCAGGATTGCTAACCATTCGGACAGACTGATCGATAAGGATCTTGTTGGTTTCGGCCGGGCCTTTAACACCCGCCGCCGATGCTTTGAAAAAGACAGGCAGAACGACTTTGCCGGCGGCCTGCAGCGATTCGGTCAGTTTCTTATCGTTATCCAGTTTTTCTTGGGCACTGTTCATGGCATTTAGAAACATTTGTCCCTTTTCGCCGGCCTGCTCCAACACGGTTTCGGAAAAAAGCGCCTCCAGATCCCTTAACACCTTTAGGCCGGCACTCTCTTCAGGTTCACTTAGAATAAAACTGAGCCCGACAACTCTGGGTTTGCCCGTACTTATTGTATTAAGGCCCTGGGCTAATAGAGAACGGGGCCAGGGCCAACGCCCCAGCTTCTCAATAGAGTCATCATCAATATCTACGATGACGATATCGCTGGAACTCTGGACTTCACCCCTCAAATCCATCATTAAATCGTAGAACTTGAGTTCCATTGTGTCTAAAAAATCCATGCGCAACAACCCTAACAGCAGAAATATAACTGTTATACCCAGGCCCAGAGCTTGTGCTGGATGTCTTTTGAGAATGCCCATCTTAAATCCCCCGGCTTTCTATACCCTATAGTTGCACAAATTTATGTATTCGATCTAGGTCGTTACAACGAAAACCATTGCCAATATTGGCTGATTCTGGATACTGGATGTTTTTGGACTTCACTATTAGAGCATTCCTGAATATCCAGCATCTAGCATCAAGCATCCAGCATCGACCTTGTAAAAGCGACTGTCTTACGCGTATCCTCATAATTAGCTATACAAATTAATGCAAGGGTTTAGTGTAGCGTCAAACATCATATATGCGGGTCTTATCATCAGGTTCGACCTTTTTCACCAAAGCAATGCTGTAAAACTCTAGGATTGTTTGCGGTGCAAGCTGTATTTTTGCACCACTGATCAGGGTTATCCCGTCCGCCAATACTCTCTTGCCGTCGACCTTGATACCATTTTTGCTGCCCAAATCACGGAGACGGAACTCACCGTCATCAAAATAGATTTCTCCGTGTTTCCTCGAAACCGATTTGTCTGGAACACAAATATGATTGTCGCTGCTACGCCCAATCAGTGTGATGCCGGCAATCTCAAAGCTTTTTCCGGGCTCGAGGCACTCGCTCTTGACTACTTTAATCGAAGCGGGCGGCACCGCCAGCAAATCTTGATAATCCGACATGATGACGGTTTCATCTTCTATATCCTCTGAAGGCACCTGGTCAAAAAGCATGGTTTTGTCCGACACGCGTGCGCCCGCACCCGTTTGTCTTTGTTTGCCGAGAAACCACCAGGCAATCCCCCCGGCAAGGGTCAGCAGTAAAATCAATCCGGCAATCCAGGTAACGGCAGGCTTTGCCTGTTTGCTTTCTGCGGCGGCCGGCAGCGGTACCGGACGGGTCAATGGCGCCGCCACTTTTAGAGTCAACTCGGCTGACCCGGTCCGTCCGTTGACGTCGATGGCTTCGATGCGCAAGATATGGAGTCCGCCGGGAAGCCCGGCTGTATCCCAGTGAAAAATATCAAAGGGAGCCATTGCACGCTCTTCTTTTAGGCTGGCATCTACATAGTATCTTACTTTGGCAACCGCACCTTCCGGCTTGATGCTTGTTTTTATCTTTACAACACCTTTGACTTGGTCGGTTGTGCCCGGCTCGACAAAGCTAATGCTCAACGGCTGGGAAACCGGCAGCGGCGGCGACCAGAAACGCTTTTCATCCTGCCTGCGGGTGCCTGCATGCTGAACCTTCATTACCAGCGTATGCTCTCCGCTGGGGCTGCGAGTAATATATGTAATTAGATACTGGTTTTTCAGCTGATTGGCAATGGCCCGGTAAAGCCCCTGTAGATCGGAAAGAGAAGTCGCCAACAGATTTCGCCCTCCGGTGAAACTGGCGATGCGACCGAGTTCCCGGGCATCAACCTTGGGACCCACACCGATAGTAAAAATCGGTACGCGAATTGATTTGGTGGTGGCAACATCGATTACATCGTTGGCCGTATGCATGCTGCAGGCACGCCCTGCTTTCTCATCCGTACCGTCCGTAAGCAGGATGATTGCCCGCCTTCCTCTGGGAATCTCTGCTGTTTTTTTAACAGCCTCAAAGGCTGTATCATATAGACATGTGGCTGCATTCGGTTTGGCGGCCAGTGTATTAACGGCGTTAATTGCAGCGTTTTGATCGCCTGTAAAATCCACTTTTAGAACCGGTTCATTATTGAAACTATACAGCGCTACCCGATCATCCTGGGCCAACATAGCAATGAAATTGACGGCAGCCTTTTTAGCTGCGGTCATCGAGGTCTGTCCGGACCCGTCTTGGGCCTGCATGCTTCCGCTGGTGTCTATGGCCAGTACCACGGCCATGGGATCGGTGGCAGGAGACACATTTTCGACGGCAACCTCCCGGCCGTCTTGAAGTAGTGCAAAATCTGCGGCCAACAGCCCCAAAACGGGATTACCGTCCGCAGCGGTTACACTGGCATATACGCGCACCTGATTTGCAAACTGATCGGCAGCCGTTACGGACTCGACATAGTTGATGGTCAACTCTTCGATGGATTGACCCCCGGCCGGCGCAGCCATGGTAACCACAAGCAACAGGCAGACCGTCAGGTATATTTTAACTTTACAGTTCAAGCGTTTTAGCTCCACCGGCAACGCCTCCTCTCTAAAACCTATAAAGTATAATGAAAGGCCCTCTATGTGTCAACTGGAACAACAAAACCTTTGAGCTGAAACAGCGGAAAGGATTCGGAGTCTATCTTTTCAGGTTCTTGACAACGAATGCTTTGAGATCGGGTTCTATTTCCGGATGTTTGCTCCTGATCACTTTAGGCTCAACATTGACCATATGATAGATGCGCTCATAAACCGTTTGGCTGATGACGACTTCACCCGCTGCGGCGCCATCGCAATACCTTGATGCCCGGTTGACGGTATCACCAATTACCGTATACTCCAAACGTTCCGTGGACCCGATAAAACCGTGTATGACTGCACCTGTGTGAACACTGATCCCTACGCCAAAAACAGGCAGCCGGCGCACTTTTCTTCCTTCTCCCAGCTTGTGGACCGCCCGCTGCATTTCCAACGCCGCCTTAACCGCCTTTTCACACTGGTCGTCATCTTTTTCAGGACTGCCGAATACCGCTAAAACCGAATCGCCGACATATTTGTCGACGACACCATCATGTTCGAAGACTATGGGGACAAAGGCGTCGAACATTTCATTGAGCATCCGGACAACTTCGTCCGGCTCCATCTTGGCACTAAGCGCGGTGAAGCTGCGCACATCCGATACGAGAATAGTAACCGGATCCGCTCTTTCTCCTCCGGCCCGCAAGCGGATGTCTTTGGCGCAAATTCGGTCGGCAATTTTGGGGGAAAACTGCCTTGAAAGATGAGAGCGCAGTTCTTCTTCACGTTTTAGGTCTTTACGCAATATGTGATCTCTGACAAACATCGCCACTTGATTGGCAATGGCGCGCATCAATTCCAGATCGGTGCCGGAAAACGCCTCATGGGTTAAGCAGTTGTCGACATACATCACTCCCAGAACCTGTTCTCCCAACAGCAGCGGAACATAAATCGCCGACTGCACGCTGTAGTAAATAGCACTTTCAGGCGTATCATTTCCCATAGGGCTTGCAGCCGCAGCAGACCAGATAAAAGGCTCACGCCTGGCATAAGCCCGTTTGATCCAGGTCATGCTTATGGAATGATCCCCCTGGGGCCAGTGAGCTTTGAGAAGCAGCTCGCCCCGCTCGCCCGGCAAGAGAACGGCTCCGCGCTGTGCGTTGGGAATCGCCTTTTGTAAATATTTGACCAAAATTTGCACCAGACAATCGAGTGTGTCGGCTGAACTTAGCATATGACAAAGGTCGTTGTAAGCTGTTAATTGCCGCCGCGACTGGTCAAGCATCTCATCCACGCTGCCGTGGCTGGATATAGCATAAGGAAGTGTTGTAATCTTCGTTAAATCAACGATAGTCCCTTGGGAAGCCGGAATTGGATCCGGCTCCGCAACAGGCGCCGTCGGTTCCACGAAATTTGTAACAATGGTTGCACATACCGGCGCCCTATCTTCATCGGATATGGCAGCTTTGGGTTCCACCAACTCTGAAATCAGAACATCAGCATCCGTATCATGGCCGGGATCACTGGCGGATGGTGCCGTCGCCACCTGCTTCCTATGTATGGTGGGAGAATCCGGGAATGGGACGGGAGCGGATACGGGATCTTTCGGTTCTATCCGATCCATTAAATCTTCCGGTGCTATCTGCTCTTTTAAAATGGTGGGGGAATCCGAAACCAGGCTTGGATCGGGTATGGAAGCCGGCGGTTCTATCTGGTCGATTAACTCTTTCGGTTCTATCCGATCCATTAAAATGGCGGGGGAATCCAAAACCGGACTTGGATCGGGTGCGGAAGCCGGCGGTTCTATCTGGTCCATTAACGTGGTGGGGGAATCCGAATCCGGCCTTGGACCGGGTGTGGATGCCGGCGATTCCATCTGAACTTCAATAATCGTCCACCCAACCTTCACCTTATCCCCCGGCTTCAGCCGCGTTTCGGTTTTAATCTCAACTTCGTTCACCCAGGTACCATTGGCGCTGCCCAGATCTTCAATCCAATATTCATTGTTTTCAAAAGTAAGGCATGCATGAATATGGGAAATATAATCATCTTCTACCAGGTTGATATCAACGTGCTGGTCGGGAGAAGGGTTGCGGCCGAAGATGATTGAGTTCGATTCAGTCTCGAACTGTTTCGGCGGTTGTAATGGCAGTGAATAGCTGATTATCATATTAAATTCCAAATAACAAAATACAAATAACAAATAACAAATAACAAATAAATTCCAATGACCGAAAAAACAAATAACAAACAAAAGAATAAAAAAATAGTTTTAGCCCTTGTTTGGAATTTGCGACTTGGAATTTGTGATTTATTTGAGATTTGGTGCTTGTAGTTTGGTGCTTGTTTGTTTTTTGGTACTTGTAGTTTGGAGCTTGTTTGTTTTTTGGTGCTTGGAATTTGTGATTTTAGACACAAAACTCCAAGGCAGAGCCAAGCATCTCTGACCTGACCCAAAGAACCTGAGTTTTTCAGGACTAGATAAATACACTCGCCGTTTCAGTTTAAAATGGGGCTTCAAAGTGATCAACGCCGGTTGGCTCAAGCATGTCGCCAAAACCGTTATCCGTTGATTTCATTTAAATACAATTACTTGTGTTAATTTGTCAAGAAGAATCAGCCGGTCTTCATGTGCACAAATGAAGAAATCGGTTGCGAAATCACAGTATCTTCGCTATTTTCATACCAGGGTTCTCCGTTTGAGTCTGTCAATTGCATTACCAGACCGATTTGGCCTGCTTTGCTAACAACAGGTTCAACGTTCTGCTTGTAAGCGTTCAGAGGTTCAACGTTCTGCTTATAAGCGTTCAGAAGTTCAACGTTCTGCGTTCTGCGTTAACCTTTGAACCCAGAGCCTTTGAACCCAGAACCTTTGAACCCTGAACCTAGAACCGATCAGTTTAGGCAATATACTTTCACTAGCTATCAACAAAGTAAAAAAATGGGGGTTGAGAGGAAAAGTATGATATACATAGGTAATTTTCTGCATGTCACCGATCAGCAAGAAGTTTTGGAATCCGAACGCAGACATGGTGAGTTCAGCCTGATCATCGAATCCGTTAGTCATGAGACTGCCATGCAAAAGTTCAAAGATCGCATCACAGCATTCAGGGAATCGAGCGATTTCTTTCACGGCGACTGCCGCATCTTTTTTACGCAGCTTTTGGAGTTTGATTCCTTCCCCAAAACTGAAGCGATCATGCTTAATTACAAATCGATAGTCGGAGACCCTTTCTTACCATTTATCGGATGTTCTATCCCAACCGGAGAATCAGATTCATGCCGCATTTTCGATTGGAAAGACAACATACCGGAAATTGATGGTGAAAACGAATATTTTTTTATGGAATTTAAAAGTTGAATTATACCATCTTCGATACTCCCGTATTGAACATCTTTTTGCGCTGGTTTTCGTTAATTGCCTTAAAAATTACCGGATGGCGCACGCATGGCCGGCTGCCGGCTACTCCTAAGTTTGTGCTTCTCGGTGCTCCCCATACATCCAACTGGGATCTTCCATACATGATATTCATCATTTTTTCTCTCAGAGGCAAAATATACTGGATGGGCAAAGAATCCTTGTTTCGCCAGCCGTATAAAGGGTTTTTCAAATGGCTGGGAGGCCTACCGATTGACCGATCCAGATCTACAAACGTTGTGGCCCAGTCGATTCAAAGGTTTAATCAGAATAAAACAATAATCCTGGCGATAGCACCGGAAGGCACCCGTTCAAGGGTCAAAAAGTGGAAAACAGGGTTCTATCATATTGCCAAGGGTGCAAATGTGCCCATTGTACTCGGTTTTCTCGATTATCGGCGCAAAGCCGGAGGAATAGGTCCGCTTATTTATCCAACCGGCAACATTGAAGCTGACATGAAGGCCATCCAATCCTTTTACGGCAATGTCTACGCAAAATACCCCGATAAATCAATATCATCCGCTAATGAGAAACAGTAAATATATTGAAACGGGATTCCGTAAACCCAACTTGTAGCAGCGTCGAAATCCCGGACATTTCCAGCGAAACGGATTTTGAAATTGTGTGTTGAAGGGGGCGACCCGGCCGTAAAACTCATATAATTTCACCCTCCCAGAGCATCTCACAAAAAATTTTCCACGGCAAAACCGTGATTTTTGAATTCAACTTTCTGGGGAAAGGCTCTCTGGATACAACCAAACGTTTTTTGCAATGATATTCTTCCTGAAAAAAATGAATCCCTTTCGGCCGGTCTTTTACGTTTTTCGAGGATTTAATTTCCAACGCGACGTCTGCTTCGCCCAGGATAAGGTCCACTTCCGAGCCGCTGGCGCTTCTCCAGAAGGTGATGGGGAAATCAAGGCGGCTGTAATGCCGATAGGCCCAGCACTCTTGGAGAATAAAATGTTCGAACGCGCGCCCGTATTCACTCGTACCGGGAGACAGGGATTTATAATTTAAGAGAGCGGAGACCATTCCCGTATCAAAGAAAAAAAATTTGGCGGTCTCGATCAATCGTCTTTTTATCGATTTTTTCCAGGGCATCAGTTGCCTACCGACAAGGGTGTCTTCGAGAATTTGATAATATTCGCGGATTGTTTTTGCAGAAACACCGGCCTCGCGCGCGGCGTTTGAATAATTCAACAGCATTCCGTTGGTTAAAGCGGCGCTATATAAAAATCGGGAGAAAGCGGGCATGTTGCGGGTCAATGCTTCAGCCTGAATTTCCTCTTTGAGGTAATCATTCACATAAGACTTTAGGTCCATTTCGCTATCAGGCGAAAAGTAATGTGTCGGCAAAAGACCGCATAGAAGAGCCCGGTCCAGGTTGAAATCATTTTTGAGTTCGGCGGTCACGAGAGGATAAAGCTCAAAACGCCAGGCCCTGCCACCCAACAGATTTACGTGCCCTCTTCTGAATTTGCGGGCGCTGGAACCGGAAAGGACAAACTGGAAACCTCGGTTTTCTATTAGCCAGTGAATTTCATCCATCAAATGGGGAATTTTCTGTACCTCGTCGATGACGATCGTTTTAGACACTTGTGCCTCAAGCATCTGCCGCAACCGCGTAGGGTGCCGGCTAAGCGTCAAAAAGAGATCGTAATCCAGCAAATCAATCCAGAAGGCACCGGCAAATTGCTGTTTCAGCAATGTGGTTTTGCCGGTTTTACGAGGCCCCCAAAGAAAGGCGGATCGATTCGGCGGCAGTTGGATGTTCTGAAGTCGTTTTACAAACATATCATTACGCATGCTTAGTGCTATATGATAATTGGAAGCTTAGGTCAAGCTGTTTGTGATAATCAGAAGCTTGGGTCGAGTTATCATAATCGTCGCTGTTAATTCCAGCTCTAAAAGGAGGAATGGTAAAATGAAACAACTCGGCAGTGTAAATGCATTGTATCCAACCCCCACAACCCTTGTGGGGGCAACGGTTAACGGCAAACCCAATTTCATTACGATTGCCCACATCGGCATAATGAGCCTTAACTGCATATCTCTAGGGATGAACAAGGTCCATTATACCAATGCCGGCATCAAAGAAAACAAAACCTTCAGCGTTTGCATCCCTTCTGAAAACCTTATGGTTGAGACGGACTACTGCGGCATCATGACCGGTAAAAAAACAGATAAAGCCGCATTGTTTGATGTTTTTTACGGCGAATTAAAAACCGCTCCGATGATCCAGCAATGTCCGGTGTGCATGGAGTGCCGGCTAGAACGGATTGTCGATTTTCCCGATCATGATATTTTCGTTGGTGAAATCATTCAAACCCATGTTTACGAAGCCATCCTGTCCGAAGGTAAAGTGGATGTTTCCAAAGTAAAACCTATACTGTTTGACATGAACAGCAAAAAGTACTGGTCCTTAGGCACCGAGCTCGGAAACTGCTGGAACGTCGGCAAACAGCTAAAAACACAGAGGGATGAATAGAATAGTAAAACCAATTATAAGTTTATCGACATAAAAATATCATCCTTAGTATGCAATATTTTATCCGGACCGACAGATATCAAAACCGTCTTTGATTCGATAATCAACAAATATATTTTAGAATACGTCAAGCCTCATTTTGCCGTCGATAGTTAC
>JAQBHK010000233.1:0-6094 GCA_032127815.1 Desulfobacterales bacterium | reverse complement strand
ATCATTAAAGGATTAACTTTTTTTATCTCTATGAATTTAGGCGCTATTATCTCTGCAATTTCTTCTTGATCAAGCTTATTGCAATCAAATGTCAATTCCGCATATTTGTTATAAAGGATCTGGCGTTCTTCATATAATTCTCTGAATGTTTGATACTTAGCTTTTGCTATTCCTCTTGTTTTAAAATTATGTATTCTTTGTTGAATAACATCGTAATCTGCTTTTAGAAATATTATAGTTGATATGTTTAACAAATGCTCCATTGCTTTTTCACTATAAGCGGCGCTTCCACCAGTTGCAATTATATGATTATTAATATTTATTTTAAGGATTTCTTCCTCTTCAATTTTTCTCAAGTTCAGATGATTGCTCTCATTAATAATTTGCTGTAATGATTTCTGCCGGTTTATTTGAATAAGAACATCTGTATCAATAAAACCAAATGATAAAATCTTCGCAAGTATTATTCCAGTTGTGCTTTTTCCGGAACCGGGCATACCTATGAGTGTTAGATTTGTTTTCATAAGTTTTTTGAATTTTTTATATTTAAATCATTATCCAATCATCGTTTTAATGGAGTAATGCAGACCAATGAGATGCAAACAGCTTGCCATTAGTTACAGTTTTCAGTTTTTCAGAATTATAGGAGAATATATCTGATAGTCTTAAATTTTAAAATCAAACTTTCTTTCAATTTATCAATTTCAGATCAAACTGAGTTTCTATTTATCGATGATGATCACTTGGGCATAGGCGGAAACTGAGAGAGTATATTTTCGACCGCTTCATTAACCTCTTTTGTAATCTCCTCAGGTTTGGAGTGTTGATTAACAACTGCGGTGCCGGTCCCACGCCACATTAAATCGCCTTTAGATGCATCATTCAGATCAATCACCAACAAACCTTCATCATATTCGCTGATATACCTGCCGGTGTCTACACCGATCCCCCCGGAGCGGCTACGACTACCCCATCTGAAACCCACTCCCATCCCAACATCGTCTGATCTGATTTTGGTGTGAATTTGATAATTATATGCGACATAAAAATCGGGATTTCCCTTAGTAATTCTTTGATAACCCTTTTTCGAGAGGGAATCGTTTATCGCCGAACGAATCCGAGCATCAAGAAGCGGATTATCCACTCTTATATCACCTGTTTTTGGTTGGGTTTTTGTCTGCCATTCATAGGTCTTTAACGATGAAAAATCCTTCGACAGGTCGTAATCCTGGCTAACCTGGATGCCCTGGCATCCCCATAGAAAGCCAAACAGTGTGAAAACAATTAATCCTATGTATATTCGCATCGTTTCCTCACAGAGTAATTTTAGGTATTTTGAAATCTGATGGGACTTGAGCCAGGATTTCAGCAACTTGTTTCAAGTCCTTATTACTATTATTGAGAATATCTCAACCGAGTACAGCTTGCCAGAGTGCTTGATGATTAATACCAGTTAACAAGCGTGGATTACAATAGATAGTGTTGATTTATAGAAATTATGTAGAATTACAGATACTGTGGTTTGTCCAAAACCTAAAAACATCAGATACATTGAGAGTACCTTATAGAAATAAAGTTCTTGTAGACCTGTGATTTCTAGCCATTAACAAAGCTATCAATCAGACTATTTTTATTGAATCTATCTGATGGATATCACATGAAATCAATCGAAATCATATCGAATTTTATAAATCAACTGATTACTGATTTGATAAAATTTGTCATTTCGGAAAGAACCGCTTCTTGAGCCTGAAAATGAGGTACATGGCCGCAACGGGGAATCAGCCGGGCCTCCACCGGTCCGGATACGCCTGAAACAATCCTCTGCACCTGGGCCGCAGTGCCGTACTCGTCGTCTTCACCCTGGAGCACCAGCAGCGGGCAGGTGATTTTGGGTAGATATTTTTCAATATTCCAATCGTAAAATTCACGTGAAAGCCAGCGATCCGCCCATCGCTGGAAAATCGTTTGGGTGTTGTTGCCGTGATAGCGAGCCAGTTTGTCCTTTAAGTTCGTGGTTTCAAAGGCCTGGAATGCCCGGCGGATGCCTTCTAAGGTGATGTCTTCAACAAAAATGTGAGCCGCTTCTGCAACCAGACCGTGTATGCGTTCACCACAAAAGGAGGCCGCCAGCAGGGCAATGGTGCCGCCGTCGCTATGCCCGATGAGAACAGCATCCTTAATATTACAGGTCTCCAGCAGTGCGGGCAGATAGGTCTGTGATTCTATCGTCAGATAATCTGTCGGCCATGGACCTCCATAGGTGTCGGAACCGCCGTAACCTTTGCGGTCATATACCAGCCCGTCACAGCCTGTGGATTCACAGACAGCTTGGGGAAAATCCCTCCACAGTTCAATACAGCCGAGACCTTCATGCAGAAACACCAGGGTAGATTTTTCTTTTGCCGGCGCCATGGACGGTGAGATACTTTTGACTCTAAACCGGCAGCCGGCAGCCTTAACGTGGAATATGCGGGATTGGATGCTTTCAGCATTTGTCAAGGTTTGTTTCATGCCCAGTAAATAGAATAACCGGATCAAATAGTCAACTGGTGGATAAAACCAGGGATTTTCAGTAACCCTCAAGTCTTGACGATACAGCAAAACAAGAATATACATTTTACTTAGAAAGGAGGTCCAATGGTTATCGAAAAGCCTGGAAAAGTGACGGAAAGAATTTTGCTGCTCGGGCAAAGAGAGTCGTGTGTTTATGTTTTAGATGGAAACGCAGAGTATGCCCTCATCGGTGGTGGTATGATCCATATTATTCCGGATGTGATAGCGCAGCTCAGTGCTCTGAACATCGATGAAGAAAAAATAAAACGCATAATTATTCTGCATTCGCATTTTGATCACTGCGGAATTGTACCTTTTTTTAAAAAACGCATGCCTTGGGCCAAAGTAACCGCTTCGCAACGTGCCAGGGATCTATTGTCGACTCCTAAAGTTATAGAAACGATTGAATTTTTAAACCAGGCGCTGCTTGCCGAATACGGGTTGGAAGAGAATATCAAAGATCTTGGTATTGAATTATGCGGTATTGACGTGGAAGAGGTTGTTGCTGAAGGAGACGCCCTTTCCTGCGGTGACCTGTCTTTGGAAGTGATAGATGTTCCAGGACATTCCTCATGCTCCATGGCTGTGTACGTTCCCCGGGAAAAGGCCATGTTTGCTTCCGATGCCGGGGGCATCCCATTCGGTGACAAGATTTTTACGGCGGCCAACTCCAATTTTGATAAGTACCAAGAGAGCCTTAAGAAAATGGTCGGATACGAAATTGACGTTTTTCTGGCAGAGCATTTTGGTGCCAGGACCGGTGATGACGCCCGAAATTATTTACACAGATCCATTGATTCTGCCAAAGATACACGCAAAATTCTGGAGGAGTCTTATTGCCGGACCGGGAATGTTGAAAAAAGCACAGATGAGATAACCGTCAGGTTGATGAAAGATGTTCCGGACGGCTTTATGTCAAAAGATGTATTCGCCCTGGTAATAGGACAAATGATGAACTACATTGCCAAACAGATGTAACGGAACCGATTACCCTCCTCCCACTGGAGGAAAAATACCGACTCTTTCTCCGCCCTGCAGCGTTGATGTCAAATCACCCTTTTTACCGTCGATAAAAATAAGTTTGACTTCGTTTGCGGCAACACCCAGTTGCTCCAGAAGCAGGCCGACAGTTGTGCCCGGCTCAATCGGATATTTTTCCGCCGAAACCGGTGTGAAGCTGCTTAATGTGGCAAATAATTGAATGTTAATGTGCATTTCCATTTTGCGTAACCTTCAATTATGTCGTATCGGAAATTTTTAAGCCTGTTGACATAATTTAGTTTAAGTATATTATATCTCAAAGTCAACCATTGCGTTGCATGAACAAACCTTTGAAGATATTGCAAATAGTCTTATGAATATTATTTCTACTATAATTCCAATCTTTGCCGTTATCAGTCTGGGATGGTTTGCGCGCTGGAAAGGCTTTATTCCGCCGGAATTTTTGGCTCCGGCAAACCGTCTGGTTTACTATTTGGCCATACCGGCTATGATATTTCATTCGATTTCAAAAGCTTCCTTAAAAACCCAGTTCGATAGTACGGTTCTGACCGTAACGCTGCTTGCAGTTATTGCAGTATTTGCTTTTGCCTGGGCTGTGGGTTTAACGAGACGGGTCGAGCGAAAACAGCTGGGAACTTTTATGCAGTGCTCCTTTCACGGTAATCTGGGATATATCGGCCTGGCCGTGGCATATTATTATCTTGGCAGCGAGGGGCTTGTAAGAGCCAGCATTATTGCCGGTTTTATCATGATCCTGCAGAATTTTCTAGCAGTAGTTGCACTGCAGTTACATGCTGAAAATATGGAGTTGAAGAAAAACATATCGGAGGTTGTTTTGCGGATTCTGGGCAATCCTGTCATCTTATCTGCCCTGGCCGGCATATTGTATTCTGTGACAGGATTACGGCTGCCGCTGGTCCTTGACCGCAGCCTTGCTATTTTAAGCGGCCTTGCACTACCAATGGCCCTGTTGATTATCGGAGCTTCTTTGTCTTTCGAGGTGATGCAGTTGCAGTTGCTCAGAGTTTTGAGTACGAGCGGTATGAAACTGATTCTGCTTCCGGGGTTGGGATTGATTTTTTATCGCTCATGCGGTCTGGCATTACAGGATTATCTGCCTGGGCTCATTCTGCTGGCTTCACCATCGGCGACATTAACTTATGTAATGGCCAAAGAGATGAACGGCGATACCGATTTTGCCGTGGCTGCTATTTCTATCAGCACAATGCTATCGGCAATAACATTTTCAATCTGGCTCACTCTTGCCGGATAACCTTCAAAAGCGGTATCTTTGTTAGCCGTTCCAATGGGCTTAATTGCCGAATACTTGTTTAGCGCGATATGGATGGGAGCCTTCAATTACATCTACCCCAGCTTTCGCTTTTACTTTTTGAATAATTTCATCCTTATGCGGGCAATTATCTATAAGGCAGGTTCCTAAGTGTACTGCATCTATGCTTTCATCCATTAGGGCCATCCAAGCTTTCAAGCTAGTCATCCTAAGAACTGTAGATGTACCTGAACAGCCACCACAGTGGAATAACGCTTTCAACTTGGCATCTGTGTTTTTATATCTCTCAAACTCCCCTTCTTTTTTATCGAAACCCGTTAAGCAACGGTGGCATCCAATGCATATTTCATCCTTGATGTTTTTGCAGCTTATAACAGCGATGTTCATAACAGTTTCTCCTTTCAATAGGGGTGGAAATGGTTTCAAGTCTACTACGGTAAAAACAGAAATTTTAATTAATAACAATAACTGGAGAAATGTCAAGCATAAAACCATAATGATTCAAAAGACTTATAATACATTGTGGCATTTGTGAACAAAAGGTGTTGATAGTTTTACCGCGACCAAAAGCTCAGGATTCCGTAAGTCCAAGACGTCCAGGGGTGACACTGTAGTAAACTACCAGCTAACCCTCGGCACGAAGGAATTACAGTACCATTGGCTTTCCTGGAAGCGTTGGAAAACAAATCAAACTTCGATACCGCTCCTAAAGCCAAGAAGAAAAGGGGTAAGGTTATTGGAGTTGAGGTTTTGATTACGTTTTGGTATTTTCAATTTGCCGGATTCAATATCCAGACAATACATCATGAATTAAAGAATGGTGGAGTAGGGCCTAAGTGAATCATGAAACCACAAACCTTGCCATAAAGAGCCGTCTCTGACATTGTTCGCGTAACATTTCGTTTTTGCACGTTTAAATGCGTACTCCACACTATTTTTTTTAAAAATAACAAATAATTAGCTTGCTTTCTGCACAAAGAGTGTTATTATTCACGTATTCAACAAGGCTTTGCATTCAATTGGCGAGGCGGTTTTTTTCTGAGGGAACAGTTCATTTTTTTAATGCAGCATCCTCCAGCTTAAGATTTTGAAAATTTTTTGAAAGGAGGATGTTATCATGACCAACGGAACTGTTAAGTGGTTTAACGACCAAAAAGGGTTCGGATTCATTGAGCAGGAAGACGGAGCGGATGTGTTCGTTCATCATTCCGCAATCAATGCAAGCGGTTTTAAATCTCTCAGTGA
>JAQBHK010000232.1:0-8832 GCA_032127815.1 Desulfobacterales bacterium | reverse complement strand
TGTCCGTATAAAGGGCATCCATTATTTCCTTATATCTTTTTTCCACAAAGGCCCGGCGCAGTTTGCGCGTGCGGGTCAGTTCGTCATCGTCAGCATCGAATTCTTTGTAAAGGTTGATAAACTTGCGGACCTTGGCAGCTTCGGGCAGATCTTTGTTGGCCTGCAGGATTTGCTCTTGGACCAGATTGTAAACCTCGGGTTTCTGTGACAGTTCCGGATAGCTGGTGTAAGTAATCTTCTTTTCATCGGCCCACTTGCCGACCACGGCATAATCGATACAGACCACGGCTGTCACATAATCCAGCTTGTCTCCGATGATCCATGAATCCCTCAGGTACGGGCTGAATTTTAAGCGGGTTTCCAGATATTGAGGTGCGAAAGGTTTGCCGTCGCTTAAGGTCATGACATCCTTGGAGCGATCAAAAACAACCAAATGGCCGTCGTCGTCGATAAACCCTCTGTCGCCGGAATAAAGCCAATCGCCTTGCAGGGTTTCGGCCGTTGCTTCGGGATTTTTATAATATCCCAGAAATACCGAGGGGCTTTTGCTAAGAATTTCACCTTCTTCGGTAATTTTTATCTCGGTTTCCGGCAGCGGAATGCCCACGGTGTCGAATTTGATATCGCCGCTGCGATGTACCACCGAAATTCCGGCGATTTCGGTCTGGCCGTAAATTTGCTTCAGATTGACGCCCAGGGAATGAAAAAAGCGGAAATGATCCGGTCCCATGGCGGCCCCGCCGGTGTATGCATTGCGCACGCGGGACAGCCCCAGATGGTCTTTCAGCTTCATCTGAACCCCGATGTAGGCCAGCCATTCCAGCAGCTTCCAGTACCAGGGTATCGGTTTCTTTCCAAATTTTAAGTCGGCCACGTGGTAGCCGATTTTGGTGGCAAGCTCGTAGCACTTGCGCTTGATCCAGGATGCGTCCAGATACTTGACCTGCACCGTACGGGTCATCTGCTCATACATGCGTGGCGGTGCGAACATAACATGCGGGCCGATTTCCCGGATATTCTCCTGGGCAGTCTCGGGCTCTTCGGGGAAATTAATGGTGTAGCCGATCTGAAGACCGCAGGAAATCGACATCATCTGCTCGCCGATCCAGGCAAAGGGGAGATAAGAAGCGTAGTCATCGCTCTCGTAGCAGGGATCGACAGCCATCAGGTTCCGGCCCATTGTCAGCATATTATAGTGGGACAGCAAAGCACCTTTAGGCAGCGCGGTTGTGCCGGATGTGTAGAAAAGGAGTGCGACTTCATCACCATGCCCCTTAAAGACCAGCTCCTTAAATAATTCGGGTTTTTCCTGGTCGAGCTTCCGGCCCAGTTGCTGTACTTCTGTAAGGCTGATCAAAAAATCCTGATCATAATTACGCATTCCTTTGGGGTTGTCCCATATGATCTTTTCCAGTTTGGGACACTCATTGAAAATGGAGATGGCTTTGTCGACCTCTTCCTGGCCTTCGCCAAACAAAAATTTTGTGTCGGAATGGTCAATAATATATTTAACTTCCTCGATAAGGGAGTCCTGGAACAGCCACACGCCAACACCGCGGGCGCATATGGCCGCTATTTCGGCCCACAAGCCTTCCGGGCGGTTATCCCCGATCATGGAGACTTTGTCGCCTTCCGTAAGACCCAGACTGATAAGACCCAAGGTGATATATTTTACATTTTCAAAGTAATCGTGCCATGTAATGGGAAGCCAGATACCAAACTCTTTTTCCCGCATGGCCACTTTGTTCTTGCCGTATTTTTTTGCCTTTTGATAAAATAGTTTGGGGATCGTCAGATCTTTTGTAATTTCCATTCCGTATCCGGTTCTTGATTACTTAATTGTTCAATATGTGCATTTTGTGGCAAAAATTTTCTAATCACAAAAACATGAAAGAGAGAAAGCACGAAATTTAATTATTTTTGGTTCCTGCTTGTTCGGTTTAGGTATTATCATAGCTTTTATCTGCGAGTCGCATACAAATCTTCTTCCCCCAGATACGCTTTGATGACGTCAGGGTTATTCTGAACCTCTTCCGGGGTACCGTCAATAATCATGTTGCCGAAGTTGAGTACAAAGACACGGTCGGAAAGGTCCATGACCACGCCCATATCATGTTCTACAAGGAGGCAGGTGACCTTCCAACGCTCCTCTTCGTTGATGTCCAGAATGAACCTGGCCATGTCTTCTACTTCTTCAAGATTGAGGCCGGCCAGAGGCTCATCCAGAATCAGAAGTTTTGGCTCCAGGGCCAGCGCCCGGCCCAGCTCCACCCGTTTTTGCATACCGTAGGGCAACATTCCCACGGGTTTGTTGCGAATGTGCTCAATCTCTAAAAGATCGATAATCTCTTCTTCAATAAAGCTACGGTGCCTGACTTCTTCCCGGGCGGCTTTACCGTGATACCATGACCCGGCAATAATGCCCGATTGGTAGTGGATATGACGCCCCAGGCGGATATTGTCAAGTACCGTCATGCCGCCGAAAACTTCAACTTTTTGGAATGTTCTGGCTATCCCCAGCATGGCACGCTTATACGGTTTGAGATTATTGATCCTTTCCTTGTTGAAATAGATACTTCCCGTTTGCGGCCTGTAAAGACCATTGATACAGTTCAGCATTACGGTCTTGCCGGCACCGTTGGGGCCGATTACGGAATGAATCTCCCCTTCCCTTAATTTAAGGCTGACACCGGCCAGGGCTTGAACTTTCCCGAAGCTCATATGAATGTCGTCAAGTTCCAGGAGAACGTCTTGCGCTTGAGTTTTGCTAGATTCTGCCAATATGCTCTGCCTTCCCCTATCTGATTTTTACCCGGGCTTGGCCCGGCGGTCGATTTTCCAAAAAAAAGAGATCCGAAGATCTTAAAAATGGTTTAATTTGTCAACCGCAGTGCATTGATTCCTGGATCTCAATAATATTCTGAATATCACTCAATTATAGTACCGCATTATGGTAAAATATTTTCCATTAATCAAGCAAAAATATTCTTGTACATTACCCGGATGAGCCTTAACAACAGAGGGTATATACAAAAAATTAGGTATTTTTGCCATTTAACAAGCTGATACTTGATACTTGATACTTGATAAAATCCTTTTAAATTTGGCATTAAGTATCTTATTCATAAAGGTATCACATGGTGCTATAAATATTTTTTGCTATTAAAAAGATGAACTTTAGCGCTAAGGGGCCATTTGAGCTTGGCTCAATTGAGGCTATAGAATCAACACTTTTTGCACCGCCTTGACAATTTCTTCAGGATCATCCATGACCTGAAGAATTTCAAGGTCTTTCGGAGATATTCGGTTTCCGGCAAGCTGATGGTTCTTGATCCAGTCGACCAGCCCTCCCCAGAAGTCTGAACCGACCAGGATTAACGGAAACGGTTTGATGCGATGGGTTTGAATCAAAGTAACCGCCTCAAAAAGCTCATCCAGAGTGCCAAAGCCGCCGGGCATGATAATATAGGCGGCGGCATATTTAATAAACATGACCTTGCGGATAAAAAAGTATTTAAAATTGAGTTTGATATTCGCATATTGATTGGGTGTTTGTTCAAACGGCAATAGAATGTTGAGCCCGACGGAAGTTCCCCCTGCTTCGGCTGCACCTTTGTTGGCCGCTTCCATGACGCCCCCGCCGCCACCGGTGATGACGGCGAATTTGCTTTTGGCAAAAAGCGCAGCGATCTGTTCGGTTTTTTTATAAACAGGATCATCGGGTTGTGTCCTGGCCGAGCCGAAAATTGATACGGCAGGGCCTAAATCATGAAGGGTATCGATGCCTTCAACGAATTCTCCCATAATTTTGAACAGCCGCCAGGCTTCACCAATTTTTAAATCATCAAGCAGAAATTGTTTTTCAATATTATGCACAGTAGCACCATCCTTAATTTAGTCGACTGCCAGCCGAATTCGTTCAAACACCTCAGGTTTTACCGTTAAATCCGATAGTGACCTTGCCCTGGTCCACAATGACCGGCACTCGGCGTGCGCCGTCGGAATACTTCAACATGTCCTTCATTTTGTCGGCATCAAACCGAACGTCATAATATTCCATCTTCCGGTCTTCTTTGGCGCAAGCTTCACGAGCTGCGGTGGTATAGGGTCAGGTGTCTTTATCGTAGATTAAGATTTTCCCCGACACGGTTGCTTTCTCCTTGTTATGGCATTAGGTTGAACTGCAACAGCGAGCGCATTCCCGCAGCTTGCCGTAGCGTAGCGAAGATCACGCCAGCGGGGCTGCGGGGAATGCAAGCGCTTCAATAAATTGATTGACCGGCCCGCTCCCCGCAGGCCTTGCCCTTTAGGGCGGGTCTTAGGGGAGCTATTAAAAAAGCTTGAAATCCCTACCGGGAGGCCCCGCCTGCTAAAGCGGGAAGCCTCAATTCCTTACAGTCGCGCGAAGCACTGCCGCAAGGCAGAACAATTCCTCTCCCTTGCTGCAGGGATTCTTCCAACAGACAAAAAAATTAATGCAATTTCAGTATATTGTCATAAAGTATCTGATAGAATTTTTTAACAGTTGTTAAGTGTTTTGTCAATGATTACAGATTGACAAATATCATGGGGGTTGATAAAAAGCATAAGGTTTGTATTTAAGTTTCTAAGTTTTTCTTTCGGTTTTTGTCATGGGTCTCCATCTATGATGATCTCGTAAAAAGTCACGAATTCAACACAAACAATGTCTGTTATGGTTAAATCGGATAGAGGGCTTTATCGGAATGTTATTATCATCAACACCTTGGGTCTGCACGCAAGGTCGGCAACCAAGATAGCAAAAAGGGCTCAAAACAGTAAATCAAAAATATGGATAATCAAAGACGGTGCCAAGGCGGATGCTTCCAGCATTTTTGACATCCTTACCCTTGCTTGCGAGCAGGGGTCAGAAATAACCTTAAGAATTGAAGATCAATTGGATCATGAAATATTGGATGATCTGGTGAAGCTCGTTGAAAGCGGTTTTGGGGAATAAAATTATATGTTACAAAACAACGACACGGAAATGCAGATCTGCGGTATTGCGGCCTCACCCGGAATATGTATAGGCAAGGCATACCTGGTTGGTCGAGAAGGTGTTGATGTCGTTGAAAAATATTCTGTCCAAAGAGAAAATTTAAAAGAAGAGATCAAACGCTTTAAGGCTGCTGTAAAGAAGGCCAAAGACGAACTCAATAGAATTATTGAACAAACCCCTAAAGATCTTAGCCCGCACGCCCATATTCTTGAAACCCATATGGTGCTGTTCAAAGACAAGATGCTATATGGACGGACAATTGAGACCATTGAAAAAGAACAGGTAAATGCCGAGTGGGCTCTCAAGACAGTGGTATCGAATGTAAAAGCGATGTTCAGCGACATGACCGATTCCTACCTGCGGACCCGGGCGGCCGATATTATCCATGTTTCCGACAGCATCATGCGTAATCTGGTTGGAGCCGAAACCGAGAGTATTGCTTCCATCGGCAAGCAGGTTATCCTGGTGGCAAACGACCTCTCTCCTGCGGAAACCAGCCAGATACAGCTGGAGAAAGTCATGGGATTTGTGACCGACCGCGGCGGCAAGGCATCCCACACGGGCATTATCGCCAGGAGCCTTGAGATTCCTGCAGTCCTGGGACTAGAAAATATCACCCGTATAATCAAAACCGATGACATTATCATTGTGGACGGCACGGCCGGGATTGTTATTACTAATCCCACCGACCAGACACTGATCCAATTCGAAGAACGCAAGGAAAGGTACGAGGCGCATAAAGCCGTTATTTCGCGACAGAGCCATCTTCCGGCGGAGACACTGGACGGTATCCACCTTCAGGTGATGGGCAATATTGAGCTTCCTGAAGAAGTCGTCGCCGTTATGGCCTACGGTGGAGACGGTATCGGCCTTTACCGCACGGAGTTTCAATATCTCAGTCGCTTCGGTTTTCCCAGTGAAGACGAACTTTTTGATAAATACAAGGATGTTGTCGACGTTATCTCTCCACGGCCGGTTACCATCCGAACTCTCGATATAGATGGTGACAAAACGGTCTCTTATGCATCCGATTCTGATGCGGCCAATCCTGTGCTCGGACTGCGCGGCATCCGATACTGCCTGCAAAATCTCGACGTTTTCAAGACCCAGCTTCGAGCCATATTAAGGGCTTCGGCCTTTGGGCACATCAGGATTTTACTCCCCATGATCTCATGCCATGAAGAAATTCTTGAGGCCAAAAAGATTATAAATGAGGCCGCCGATTCTCTCGAAAATGACGGTATCGATTATGATGGAAAAATTGAAATTGGGATCATGATCGAGGTTCCTTCAGCGGCAATTTTGGCGGATATTTTAGCGAAAAGTGTTGATTTTTTCAGTATCGGCACTAACGATCTGATTCAGTTTTCGCTCGCAGTCGACCGGGTTAACAGGCATGTGGCCCACCTTTATCAGCCGCTGCACCCTGCTGTTATCCGTATTGTCAAACATATTGCCGATGTAGCTCGTGACAGCGGTATAAATGTCTTTATGTGCGGCGAGATGGCTGGTGATCCGATGAACTTGCCGGTTCTTTTGGGGCTGGGGATAGAAAAGTTGAGCATGAACCCTCAAGCCATACCGGCGGCAAAAAAAATGATAAGGTCTCTATCAATAAAAGAAGCCAAATCCTTTATAACGGAAGTGCTGAAAGAGACTTCCACCAAAGGCGTCATTAACCTGGTGCAAAATACTTATGGTAGTATTTTGTCCGATAAAATATTCAATGAAAGATAATCCATTTTGAACGAAGAACATATAAAGACAGTAGCTGAGAACAGGAAGGCCCGGCACAACTATTCTATCGAGGATGTCTACGAGGCGGGAATGGTCCTTTTGGGAACCGAAGTCAAATCCCTGCGGCTTGGTCGCGCAAACCTCACGGATTCCTATGCCAGGATAAAAAAAGGTGAGGTATTGGTTTATAATATACACATCGATCCCTATTCCTTTGCCTATTATGGCAATCATGATCCTTTAAGAATAAGAAAGTTGCTTTTGCACCATTACGAGATCAAAAAGCTGTATGGCAAGGCCAATGAAAAGGGTTTTTCCCTGATACCCTTAAAGCTGTATTTCCAAAACGGAAAGGCCAAACTAACCCTGGCCCTTGCAAGGGGCAAGCGCAGGCATGATAAGCGTGAAACCATTCGCCGGCGCGATCAGAACCGGGATTTGGAGCGATCTAAAAAGGAATACAAATAAATCGCTTGCGCGATTTTATGAAACCTAAATTCTGCAATTGTCGATGATGCCGGAGATACAAGGCATCAGGTGTGAAGCTGTATTTTAATACCGCAATCATCTGATAACGCAGTAGATTCGGTATCATAGGCAATCCCGAAGGGTCAATTGTTATCGAAAAATATGATAGAATTCCTTAATCATATCACAAAGCATTGACTTACATGTAATACTGGCTTAATATAGCGTATCATGTTCTTTCACAATTTGGGGGCGAAACGGCTTCGACGGGGATAAAGAAGCTCAGGTTGCATACCAAGCTCCTGTCGGCTTGTAAAAATGGCGGGGAACTAACATAATCGCAGATGATTATAAATACGCTTTAGCCGCTTAAGGCTAACGTCCTTCCGGATGATTCCTGCTAATTCGGACAGGGCGTCGACTAGCAGGATAGCAGGTCCCTAATTCCTGTTACCGGACTTGCAAACTTTTCTACAGGATAGTCTATCGAGCATCCAGCCTGGAGGAGACTCGAAAAGGCGAAAGACAAAGTTCAGGATAAGTATGTAGATGCCTCAGTGGAATATTTCCGGACGCGGGTTCGACTCCCGCCGCCTCCACCATTCACATTATTAATAATATCAATCAGTTAAGTTGCCAAAAATTAGCTAAAAACGGCGATTGTGCCTAAAATTGTGCCTATTTTTAGGCACAATTTAGTCTAATCCCGCCGCCCATTGCCTCTCAAAAGCGCTGCCGTCTTTGCGGATCAAGTTCGGAATATAGCGACCGTATGTCCGGTAAACCATGGACGTGTCCACGTGCCCCAGCGTGCGTGCCACCCATTCCGGCATCTCTCCTGCGGCCAAAGCCCAGGAAGCAAACGTGTGACGCGTCTCGTACATCCGCCGGTACTTCAATCCACTCTTTTTCATGACCCTTGCCCAGTGCTCTCTGAGCTTGTCCTGAAGGATGGGACGGCCCTCGGTGTTCATAAACACATATGGGCTTTCCATACTCTGGGTCAGCTTTCGCTGTGCCTCAAGGGTTTGGGCCATGGCCGACCGGATGGCAATGCTGCGACGGCTTTCCTCGGTCTTCAAGCTGGCCTTTTCTATGTTGCGCACACGGCTGAGCTCAATGTGAATAAACTCGTTGTCAACGGCTTGCCATTTTAGCGCAACTTGCTCAGACGGTCTCAAACCGGTCTGCACGGCAAACTCAAAATAAGGTCTGTACCAAGGCAGAACAAACTCCATCAAGATTTTCCATTCCCTGAAACTGAATGGCGACACTCTGGTTTTCGGCACTTTGGGCAGTTTCAATCCGAAAAACGGATCTGCGAAGTTGATCCAGCCATGCTCAACGATGGCGTCCCTGGTGATGACTCTCAGCGGAATCATCACATTTTGGATGCGCCTGGCAGAAAGCGTTTTTTTAGGGCCGACCTTTTTGCTCTTAAGTTTTGCCAGAAACTTTTTCAGCAAGACATTTGTAAACTCGCTGAATTGCATTTCGACGAAATAGGGCAAAAGATGATGGTTGAGAATGCAGGTGTAATCACGTATCTGATTCTCGGTCATTCCGGGCGCCATCTCTTGCCACCATCTATCAACATACTCGCCAAAGAG
>JAQBHK010000231.1:0-6119 GCA_032127815.1 Desulfobacterales bacterium | reverse complement strand
CCAGCGGATGCCGTCCTCGTAAACCTCTTCCAGGTCCCGGATGGCATCCCAGCAGTTGTGACACGGAGAGACTACAAGCTTGGCCCCAGTGGCAAGGATCTGGTCGCGCTTGACTTTCAGACCGGCGTTACGCTCCTGGCGGTAACGGCCGATACCGTTCAGCCCGCCGCCGCCGCCGCAGCAGAAATTGTGCTCACGGTTGGGCGTCATTTCCCGAAAGTCCTCGGCAATATAGCTCATGATTTCCCTGGCAACATCACTGAGCCCGCCGTTCCTGATATAATTGCACGAATCCTGGTAGGTAACCGGCTCCTTGATCTTTTTGTCCGGATCAATTTTAAGTTTGCCGGTCCGCAGGGCCTCGGCAACCCATTCAACATAGTGCAGGCTTTCAACAGGCGGCTTTCCGGTTTTAAGACCCGCCCAGTAAGGCCCTTCCAATACGGTGGCCCGGTAGGCATGACCGCATTCGGTGGCAACCATACGTTTGGGATTTAAGCGGTACATGGCCTCGTAAACCGTTTCGACCTGCAGCTTGCATGCTTCCCAGTCGCCGGCGAACATGGCAAGACTCGTCTCCTCCCAGCCCTCACTGGGAACCGTCCAGTTTTCACCGGCCAGATGGAAAAGGACGGCGGCTTCGGCGATATCTTCCGGATAATGCTTGGCTTCTCTGGCGTTAACGGTATAAATAAAATCCGCACCTTTTTTGTCGACGGGAATTTCCAGGCCGGGATAGTCATCCTCCCATTCTTCCCGCATCCAGTCACAGGTTTCAACCCAGTCCTCGACGGTCACATCCATCTGGGCCCTGTAAATTCGGTGCATGCCGGAACCGATCTTCATCTCCCAGGGCACAAATCCCTGGGAGAAGCAAAGACCTCGCAAATAACCGAACATGACGCCCATGTCGATGCCCATGGGGCAGTACATTCCACAGCGGTTACAGCAGGTGCACTTTGCCCAGGCCGTATCCATGGTCATCTGCATAAAAGCATTGTCGACCTTGCCTTTTCGTTTTACGATTTGGCCGAGAGTCGATTGAATCTTATATGATGGAACCTGCTTGGGGTCATTGTTGTTTGCCAAATAAAAAAAGCAGCTTTCAGCACACAAACCGCAGTGGGTGCATATTTCGAGCCAGGTCCTGATACGCGACTTGCATGTAGCCCGAATTGTTTCCGCTAAAGCATCGCACTTAACGTCAAGCTGGTTCATCTCTTCGTAATATAGCTTCCCGCTCTTGTCCGACAACAGCTCCAGAAGCGCTTCCCTGGTGTTTATCATTTTTCTATTGCAAAGAGTTCCTTCAGCCATAATTTTTATCCCTTGAGAAAGTTAAAAGTTAAAAGTTACCAGGACAGATTATATCCTTTCATGCCGCCGCGCTTGATGCCGTAATCCATGCCAAGCTGCCCTCTGGATAAAAAGAAAAGCACCATATGAGACAACTTGGTGAAAGGTATGGCGACCAGCATGACCTCTGCGCTAAGAATATGAAGGATTAACCAGAACTCGTAGCCCGAGAACTGGTGGTAAGCCAGAAAACCGGTGATAAAGGGTGCCACTGAAATTGCCAAAACCAAGCGATCGCGAATGTCTGTGATAATTCTGACTTCAGGAAGTGCAATGCGCCTAAGACCCAAGAAGACCGCAGATACTATGACTGCAATTGTCAAAATATCAGCAACTGCTTCAGGCATTGCCCAAAAGCTTATCCCCCATTTTTCTTCAAGAATGACATTATGGGCCAGTAAGAAAACGGGAGTTATCAACAGCCCGATATGAAAAATAAACACTATTACAGTAAATCCCGGATTATTGCGCCAGCTTCTTGTTCCAAACGGAAATATCCAAAAGATAATGGATCTTATGGCCCCTTTGATTCCATAAGAGACATTGACCGAGTATGTTACCCTGTCGAGCTTCCAGTCAAGGCCTCTAACATAGAGAACGATACGAAGGACCAAACCGAAAAAGAAAATAATAAAGGCAAGCCATGCCAGAGGACCGGTTACAAACTGATACATTTTCTGCTCCTTTGATAATATTCAGTCGAAATTTGAACAACGCCATCGAAAACCGTATGCCTATTCAAATGCAGCTATGTCTTTTTGTGGCATGTACCACACATAACAGGGCCGGAAGTTCGACCCCATTTGATATAATTTTCGTGGCAGCCTTTGCATCTGTTATGAAAAGCGGTTAACAAGGGTACCGGGATATCTTTGTTGATCTTGCGCTTGTGACAAGTGGCACACTTGCTGCCTTTACCTTCGTTCCGATTGGAAAAGACATAAAAATCATGGTGGCAGACCCGACAGCGCATGATGGTCTCGTGCAAATAGTGGTCAAACCTTACCTGGGGCCGTTGGTGTTGACCGAACTCTCTGCTTTTCAAGTCCATGACCCCTTCCAGGGCCTTTTCCTCCTGGGACCATACTATAGATGCCGCCATGATTCCAGCAATAACCAGAATAAAAATGAGACGCAGTTGCTTCATATGTTTCTCCCTGATTAACTATCCACCTATACACCAATTTTGAAGCGCCGTTAAGACAAATCGGTTTTTGCCCACAACCTGCTTAAACATCTTGCAGCAGTTGGTAATTTTAAACGCATCTGTGACACAAAGTGCCATGTCACAGAGTGTCAGTTAAATGTGAACAATATCAATATTATACAAGTTTGAAAAAATCAACATTTATTTTTGCGCAAACTCTTAAACATAACAATAACGCTTTCTTGACAATACGACCGGCATCCGCTATCTGAATCCGAGTCGTCGGTTGCCTTAGTCTGGTTGCGGCTTGACATCCGGCCCTACTACATGTTGGGATGCTTCGTCTTAAATCCACAACCTGCGACCTCAGAACCCGTGAACGGTTACAAAAAAGGAAATGCCCTTGTCCGGATCCAAAAAAAAGGTTCTTGTTGTGGGCGGTGGGATTGCAGGTCTTACATCTGCCCTGGAACTTTCCAAGACCGGTTATATCGATGTTGAGATTCTGGAAAAATCGAGCTTTTTAGGCGGACATGCCATCCAGTTTGCGTGCAAAGCCACGGATAGATGTGTGAACTGTGGTGCCTGCATGGTGGAAGAAAAGCTCAAACAGACTGTCGAAAATCCGAATATTCATGTTTACAGCCGCAGCAGAATCCGAAAAATTACCAAATCCGAAAAATTTTCCATAGACATAATAATAGAACCCGAATTTATTGATTCCAAAATGTGCACAGGATGCGGCGTCTGCCTGGCTGCGTGCCCCTTTGAAGGGTCTGTGATTCGAGGTTTTTCAAAAAACAATATACCCCTGTATACTATCTGTGAAGAAAGCTGCCTGTATTTTAAAGACAAATCATGTGCCAAATGCCAAAAGTTGTGCCCGCAGGGTGCTATCAACCTTGATGCATTAGAATCCTGCCACACCAGTGAGGTGGATGCAATTATAGCTGCCACCGGCTTTCAACCTTACAATCCTGTCAGCAAACCCTATGGGTACGGCTTGTTCGACAATGTGATTACAAATCTGGAACTTGAACGAATATTGAGAGAAAAGAGCACTGCCGCAAGACCTTCGGATGGTAAAACACCAAGAAATATCGCTTTTATTCAATGTGTAGGAAGCAGAGATGCCGGTTTGAATCACTTATGGTGCTCTAAGGTTTGCTGTGCGTCGGCTCTGCGCATGGCCAACCTGATAAAGATGCGGCAGCCGGACACTCAAATCACCTTTTTTTACATTGATGTGCAGACTTTCGGTAAGAATTTCCAGGCTTTTTATGACGGGATACCAAAAACCATGCGGCCGATTAGAGCCATCCCGGGAGATATTTACCCTACAAGGGATGACCGATTGCAGCTGACCTATTTTGACGGTGCTAAAAGTCAATCCGTGGATGAAGCTTTTGATCTTGTGGTTCTTTCAATCGGCCTGATTCCCGGACAGGATAACCTTGACCTGGCCGGACTTTTAAACCTTGAGATCCTTGAAACCGGATTTTTATCACCTGTCGAAAAGGGCGCATCAGGAATTTGTAATGGTATCTTCACGGCCGGTACAGTTGAAGGACCGATGAGTATCCCTGAGACAATCGCCCATGCAACCGATGTGTCCTGGACGGCAATTAAGTACCTTTCAGAAAAAGATATTAAAGCAACGCAACCCGCTGCGCAAATATGATATCGCGCATCCGAAAGGGAGTATCCTTGACAAAGCGAACATTAATAATCGGCAATAGTTACTGTGCACTGACGGCTGCAAAAGATCTTTGCAACAATGGAATTGACGTTATCTTAGCTGTTCGCAATGGGGGATGCGATCTGCCCGTGCCTTCCGATTCTGAAAATCGAAAGAGAACATCGATCGAAGTTCTTTTAAAAACTGAATTAGTCTCCTGCACGGGAACTGTGGGAAATTTTGAAATTATCCTGAATAGAAATGGTGAAAAAGTGACCAGAACAACGGCAAGCATGATCATCGCCGAAGACCATGTGAGCAAGTCGAATTTTTCATCATATGACCTTAAACCTTCATCCGCAGTCCTTTCTCTTTCCGAGGTTGCAGACCATCTTGTTAATGATAGTGCGGATTCGAAAAAAATCTTTGCTAAAGGGAGAAAGGTCGTTTTCCTGTCAGGTTTACACCAAGAAAGCCATCCCGTTATCGTAGAAAAAATAATGCGGTCATCACTAATACTGCAGTCCGAATTCAATGTGCAGACCTATATACTGACAGGGAATCTCAAGGTTGCCGGCAACGGTCTTGAATCGCTGTATCAGAAAAGCAAAGAAAGCGGTGCAATTTATTTAAAATTTGCAGATTCAATGCCGGATATACGTCAAAAAGAGAATGGAAAAACATGTATAGCTTACCGGGACGAAATAACCGGACATCAATTTGAGCTGACACCGGCTGTTACAATTGTTGATGAAACCATCTTTACCTCTGATTACTTCGGTGTCCTGGCGGATATCTTAAGTCTGGACAGGGACCGGGAAGGATTTCTGCAAACTGAAAATGTTCACCGATTTAATGTTTATACAAATAGAAAGGGAATATTTGCAGCCGGCTCTTCCCGCGCAATTCAATCCCGGGTTGATCAGAAAATCGATGCGTCATGCGCCGCAATTGCCAACCTTCAACTGCTTAATGGAGACAGCATCGAAACCAAAGATACCGCCCAGATAAATACAGGTAAATGCGTACGCTGCCTTACCTGTTACCGAATCTGTCCATACCGTGCAATTACCATCGATATTAACCCGCAAGTTATTCGGCAAGCATGTGAAGGTTGCGGCATCTGCCTGGCAGAATGCCCAAGGCATGCCATCAGTATCAAGGACTTTGATAAATCATACATTTTTAAAATAAGCAGCAAACATATTCATAAAAATAAGGTGAAAAAAAAGGCACCTTACATTGTTGCATTTTGCTGCAGCCGTTCCGCCAACCAGGCCATGGAGCTGGCACACAGCATGGGGAGCAAACTACCTGAAGGCTTTACATCTTTTGAAATGCCATGTGCAGGGAGTGTCTCTGTCGAACACATCCTGGCAGCATTTCAAAAGGGTGCGGACGGCATTTTAATCCTTGCCTGTCATGCAGGCAACTGCCATTCCCAATATGGGAATATTTATGCCCAAAGAAGAGCGGAATTGCTTAAAGATATTTTAAAGGACATGGGATTCGAGAAAGAAAGGCTTGCTGTTCATACTCTGGCATCGAATATGGGAAAAGAATTTGAAACAGTGGTAACAAGCTTTGAAAAAAGGATATCAGCACTCGGAGCAATAATGCCATCGGCAAGAATAGATAGGGAAAAACATGACATCACCCGATAGCATCAATCTCGAGCATTTGAATCATGATCGGTTCAAATCCTGGTCATTTTCCCAGAATGTCTGTACGACATGCGGTCTTTGTTCCAGCTCCTGCCCTGTATCGGGAGTGGCAGGATTTGATCCTCGCAAGCTTGTCCGCATGGTAAGGCTCGGTTTCGAAAAACAGCTTGTGGAAGCCCGATGGCCATGGATCTGCACCATGTGCGGAAAGTGTGAATATGTCTGCCCCATGAAAATAGACATTGCGGACATTGTCAGAGGGATCAGGTCCCTA
>JAQBHK010000230.1:0-2797 GCA_032127815.1 Desulfobacterales bacterium | reverse complement strand
CGCAATTCCGTTGACCACGGGATTGAGTCTCCGGAGGAGAGAGCAAAAGCAGATAAAGATAGAATTGGCAAGATACATCTGCAGGCCTATCACCAGGGGGGTAAGATCATCGTTGAGATTGCAGATGACGGCCGCGGACTGCATAAAGACAGGATCATAGCGAAGGGCAAAGCCAGCGGTCTGATTACTGATGAAGATAAACTCACGGATTCTGAAATCTATAGCCTGATATTTAAGCCCGGATTTTCAACTGCAAAACAGGTCACAGATGTTTCCGGCCGGGGTGTCGGCATGGATGTGGTTAAAAAAGCCCTTGAGAAGCTGCGAGGACGTGTGGAGATCAACACTAGACCCGGTCAGGGATCGACTTTTGTCATCGGTCTGCCCCTGACATTAGCCATTATCGACGGGATGCTGGTCAGGGTCGGAGCAGAAAAATACATTATCCCGACACTTGCAATCCGTGAATCGTTCAGGCCGAGTAAAGAGCAGTACTCAACGGTTGAAGGCAAGGGGGAAATGATTCTGTCCCGAGGCAAGCTTCTCCCCCTGGTCCGTCTTGACCGCATATTCAAGGTAAACGGCGATGCCGTCAACCCCTGGGACGGTTTGGCGGTTGTTGTGGAACACGAGAACCGTCAGATATGCCTGCTGCTGGACGAATTGCTGGGAAAAGAAGAGGTCGTCATTAAAAATCTGGGGGAGACCATGGCAAATATCAGCGGTGTCGCCGGGGGTGCGATTATGGGAGACGGCAGAGTGGGCCTGATTCTTGACATGGCGGGGATTTGGGAGATTGTAAAAAACAGTTAGTTAAACGTAAAGGGAGCTTTAGGTCTTATGGATGTAAAACTTATTAATCCATTTATAAATGCGACGCTGAATGTTCTTGAAAAAATGGCGTTTGTTAAGGCGAAAGCTGAAAAACCTTATCTGAAAAAAGATAATGTTGCCCAAGGAGATATTTCAGGAGTTGTTGACTTTACCGGCGATGCAAATGGAACTGTTTCCGTTACATTCGATGAGTCATGTATTCTAAATATTGTTTCCAGCATGTTAGGAGAGGAAATGAAGGAGCTAAATAGTGAAATATCAGATGCTGTGGGTGAGTTGACCAATATGATATCCAGTCAGGCCAGACAAGAAATTGAGAAAATAGGCATACTATTGCACGGCGCCACCCCAAAAGTGATTACCGACAAAAACCACAAGCTCATATCCATGGTTAAAGTTCCTAAGGTTGCATTTCCTTTTAAAACCGATGTTGGGAGTTTTACAGTTGAGGTATGTTTAGAGAAAAAATCCGATTAAAAGCGGCAACTGCAAAGTTAATTTCCGTTAAAAAAAACAAACGTATTTGTGGAATAGCAAGCAGGTCTCTTAAAATGAAGATAACCGAGAAACAATTTAAAAAATTCAGCCAACTGGTTTATGATCAGTGCGGGATTAACTTGCAAGATGGGAAACAGCAACTGCTCAATGCTCGACTCTCTAAAAGACTGCGCCGGACAGGTATCAATTCTATTGATGACTATCTGAAGGTATTAGAGATTGATGATCAAGAGCTGATACTTTTTTTGGATGCAATATCTACAAATCACACTTTCTTTTTTCGAGAAAGCCATCATTTTAAGTGCTTACAAAAGGAGCATCTAAATATATGGAGTGCCGCCTCTTCAAGCGGCGAGGAGCCCTATTCAGTAGCCATCGATTGTCTGGAGAAAGATTTTAAGCCAACTATCCTGGCAACAGACATATCAACACATGTTTTGCGGCTTGGCCAAAGGGGTGTCTACCCTAATGAAAGGACAAATGATGTAGCTCCACACTTGTTAAAGAAATATTTCCAGAAGGGAACCGGCAAATGGGATGGGCATATCAAAGTGAAGGATAAGCTAAAGAGAATGGTAACATTCAACAGATTCAACTTGATATCCGATCCACTTCCTTCACGGGAGTTTGATGTTATTTTTTGCAGGAATGTTTTGATATACTTCGATCACATTATAAAAACAGGTGTGATCAATAAACTGTATAACGCATTGAAGTGGAAAGGCTACTTTATTATTGGCGGGGCCGAGAGTCTAAGCAATATTGAACATGGGTATACGTATATTGAACCAAGTATTTACATGAAGGTTCGCTGACACAAGTAAAAGGGGAAAAGATATTTTGATAACCAATCCCTTAGCATCGGAGGTTCACATATGACGGATGAAAAACGCAGATTCAGCCGGATTCCTTTTCGAGTAAGAGCGGAAATGACAGTCAATAACGTCTTATATTCTTCTGAGGAAATCAACAATCTTAGCGTCGGTGGCTGTCTCTTGCCGATTAAGGTAGATGTAGAGACGGGAGCCGAATGCAATTTGAATATTATGCTCAGTGGCACAAACAGTCAGCTATCCGTTCTGGTTAGAGGTAAGATCGTCCGCTGTGAACCTGGGTCCGTGGCTATCCAATTCACCGAAATTGAACCTGACAGTCTTTTTCACCTTCAGAACATTGTTCGTTATAATTCTCCGGACACAGATAGGGTTGAACAAGAGATCAGCAATCATCCGGGCTTGGAATAAAAACGACTCCACGACTGTTATCGATTATGGTACGAAATCATGGTCTCAAACTTGCGATACCTGTAAATTTATGCACATTGCGGAAAAACCCTTTGCGCCTGTGACAGGCAAGGCGCAGTCCGGCTGCATGGATCCTCATCTTCAGACTTGGCTTGAAACCGGCGGATACGTTTAGTTGCCGGTGCAGCTTCCATAAATCCCCATATAAGATCTTAAGTTTC
>JAQBHK010000229.1:0-8315 GCA_032127815.1 Desulfobacterales bacterium | reverse complement strand
TCGGGCATTTCAAAAGAGGCCGTCAAGGTGCTGGAAAGGTATCATTTCCCGGGCAATGTCCGCGAACTGGAGAACATTATCGCCCGGGCCGTCGCCTTGAGCGATGGACCGCAAATTCAGTTGAACCAGCTGCCTGCATTTTTCCAAAAAGACGATTCTTTCGAACCTGATCAACTGAGAACCTTGGAGGATTTGGAAAAGGATCACCTGCGCCGTGTTTTGGCTCAAAGTCAGCAACGGCGAACTCAAGCCGCAAAGATTTTAGGAATAACCCGAACAACACTGTGGCGAAAGTTAAAAAAATACGGCTTGGAATAGGGTGAAAATAAAATACAGACTCTATTTAAACACCATGAGACGGGATATCACTTGGTCCGCCCTTTTAAGGAACCTATCAGATTCGTACGCCGCACTTTCTTTTTGGCCTTTTTGACTGCATCACGGATCTCACTGAGCCTGAACGGTTTGGCAATAAATTCATATGCGCCTTTGACAAACGACTCTCTGAAGACCTCCATGGTCGCGTAGCCGGTGATGACAATGACTTCGCTTTGCGGACAGTGTTCCTTTACCTTTTCAAGAAACGCCATGCCGTCAAGTCCTTCCATTTTCAGGTCGGTAACCACAACGTCGAAACATTTCTGATATACTCTTTCCAAGGCCTTGGAACTGTCGGTAAACGTCTCCACTTCATAGCCTTCGTCTTCGAGCTCCGGCTTTAAGCGATCACCGACAATAACTTCATCATCAAGAATACACACGGTCGTCTTATTCATATACCGTCCTCCTTTATCTGCTGGTTGGTGGTATTTAGCATTATACTATTCATGAATTTTTCAAAATATATGTCGATATCACCGTCACTTTTTAAAAGAACATCAAGCTGTCTGGTAAATCCTAATAATTTTCCGATCAGACATAGGTGATGATTCATTTGTGCTTCGGTCAACTGGATGGCTCGTGCAATCACCAAATCTCCGGTTAATTTAACCTTAAACCCGTTCTGCTCTAAAATAGACATTAAAAGACTTGCCCTTCTTGAACGCTGGGTAATATCGCTCACACCGCCGATAAACCGGAAAAAAATATAATTATTTTCTATCGTCGCTCCCAGGCCGGCATCAACGGCAGAGATATGATAGCCCAGTCTCAGGTTCAAGTTCACATAATCGGCGCCGATAACGGCCAGGTTCACTCCCGGCACGACCTGGCCCAACACTTCCGCGGCCTGGGTTCTGGACAGACTGGACATCATATCCTTAAAGTCGACGTTGACCGGGTCCGTGCTCCAGGTTTCCGGCGAGCTTAACCCCTCCCAGAGCGCTTTCATGGGAAATGAGGCTATCTGGTGAGGTTCAATATATTCTCCCTTGCCGACATTTTTAGTGAAACCGCCGCCGATGTCTATCATCATGAGGTCTATGGGGAGATCGGATTTCAGCCGTTTCCCCCCCAGCCGGATCAACGAACGGGGTTTTTTGCCATATTGAGTTAAAACCCCGATGGCCTTCTCGTGTATAAATCGCATGATATCGTGAATGGTTCTGCAGTTGTTAACCGTAAAATTCGGGGCTTCAGGATCCGTCAGGGTAAGCGGCGCAATCCTTTGCAGCAATCTTCGCAGCAATCTGAACTCATAGGTGTTTTCAAACGTTCCCTTTGTCAACAGGTGATGGTGGAGCAATTCGGGTATGCGACCTTCGTAGATCACGTTTCTGATGGCATCCACCGTAACTTCCTGGCCCGCCGTGAGCACCTCTGTCGCCGTTCCGGTACCGACCAGAGTAGGTATCATGGATTCCCTGGCGACCGTTGCCATGTGCGCTGTGGTACTCCCGATATCTGTAACAACCGCGCTGACCCGGGGTATGGCTTCGGCCAGCCAGGGTGGACCGAACCTGGACACCAACACGGCCCCATTGGGGACGAGACTTAAATCGGCTTTATCTTCTACTTTCCATACCGGTCCGGCACCGATGCCGCGGTAGGCGATCTCCCCTTGATTTGCAAGCAAAACCCGATAGTCTTTGAGAACCTCCGGTAGTTTCGAGCTCAGATGATGTTTTGGCCGTGTGATGTGCATGGGCCTGGCCTGCAGTATCCACAGCTTGCCCTCTTGATCCAGACTCCATTCCACGTCCAGCGGCTGTTTAAAATATCTCTCCAGCATTAATGACACTTTCACAATCTCAGCCGCTTCATGGGCCGCCAGGCATGGCTTGGCCCGCCGCTCGGGGGATACTTCGCTACCGTCACCCATTTCAAAAGGGGCCGTCATCCAGCCTTTTAGGGGAATGTTCTCCTTTAGAATCGAATGCGGCGGGTACCGAGAAACACGATAAGTATCAGCCATTGAGCGACTTTCAACAACAACATTGCCTAACCCCCAAACTGCGGTCAAAAGGCATTCGGGCTGGTCGGGCGCGCTGGGATCGACCGTGTACAAGACTCCCGACACCCGACTGTTTACAATTTCTTGACACAGGACCGCCATGGCCATTTCCATGGGAAATAATTTATGCTTTCTTCGATACTCAAGGCTGGCCCGATTGTAAAGGCTTGCCATGACTTTCTTGTAATTCGACAGCACTTCACCATAAGGGACATTTAAAAATGAATCATGCAGCCCTGCAAAGCTCAAATCGCCGCCTTCAGCCATGGCACTGCTGCGAATTGAATAATAGTACACCTCGCGATCGCTCGTTATAATTTGCTTGCAAGCCGCGAGTATACCCCGTCTGATTTCGGGTAGATGGTCTCCACCGAGTATCATCAGTCGGAGTGCATCTGATGCCGATTCAACTGTGATATTCTCTTCCTGGAAATCTTCGATCAGTTCCGCGATCCTTTCAAATAGGTTATTGTACGCCATGTAATTTCGAAATGCGCCGATGGTTACGACAAAACCCTTGGGGACATTTGCTTCCGTATATTTAATTACTCTGGACAGATTAAATGCCTTGGGGCCGACAAGATCCTGCATATGATCTTCGATTTCATCCATAAAAAAAATCATCTTCCGTTCACGAGAAACGATTTTTCCTGATAAATTGGTTGCCAGATCCTTTGACAGCTCTTCAACGACTTCAAATATCTCCAGGTATCGATTATTAGCCATGACGTTGAGATTGTAGGCGTTTTGCCGAATGTGCTCTTCAAGCTGGTTGATGCTGTCAACCAGGTATTTATTGTCAAACAAGAAGTCTCCACTGGTTTTGCTGCCCATGTCGGCAATGATTTCCATAGCAGCGTTGTTTTTTTGGATGATCTGTTGAAAACGAGCAAACAGGTCGTGAAAGGGAATTTCATCCTTTTTCTTCCCTTTAACGAACTTTCTAATGGTCTCGAAAAATTTGTCCAGACCGCCCATTAATGTCCTCCCCCGCCTTTAAATATCAGCCCCATGGCAAGTCCTGCAGCCAAGGCAATAATAACACATGCGATACCATAAGCGAGTTCATTATGATTTGCAAGCCGGCGGACCAATTGAACGACGCCCACTTCCTTGACGGGGATTGTGCGGACGACCGTATCTTCTATGGTGCTGTCATGGACAAGTGTTATGGTGATTTTATAGTCATCGGGAGTAATTGCAGATGGAAAATAAACGCCGGCTTCAAACCGTTTTCTTTCTTTTGTAATGGGGGCATAGCTCACAGCGCCGTCAATGTTATCATAAAGGCCCTCGGACTGTTTCAGCCGAACAAACCTGTCGAAAATTTCGTCTGGCGATAGCTTGAGTGGTGCAACGGACATTTCACTTTTAAGTTTTGCCTGCCCGATACCCAGCGCAGCGAGCCGCTCCTGCCAAATTTTGCCCTCCGGTAAGAGCAGCAGGTAAAGAGAGGGAAGATGTTCTATTTTAACTTTTCCGACATTCATCCATAACGGGCCGACCTTGCCTTTTATATTAAAGGCTTGGCTTTGCGCCGGCCCTTCAATTGCGACGATAACATCATTACCGGACGGAATTGTCCCGGAAATATTAAGCTTTTGTCCGGAATAAAACATGCTGATCAGGATTTCCGAGGGTGCCGTGCTTATTTCGGACAATCCTTCAGCCCGGCAACGGGCGGCACTGTGAAACACCGTTACAAATACAAAAAACACTACCCACGCTGTTTTTGACCGCATCATTAATGTCCTCCGGCATACGCCAATAGATTGTGAGGTTCTAATAAGAGACCTAAAAACATTTGGACCATTACGAGCAGAACGATGGAGGCCAGCAGGATTTTAAGTTGATCCGCATTCAGTTTTTTACTCAATTTGGTGCCCAGCTGTGCGCCGATGGTCGAACCGATCAGCATAAGGAGCGCCAGAATAAAGTCTACCGTCCGGTTTGAATAGGCCTGCATAACGGTGACGTTGATACAGGTGAAAAGAATTTGAAACAGACTTGTGCCGACCACGACATGCATGGGCATTCTAAGAAGATAGACCATGACCGGAACCATGATAAAGCCGCCGCCGACACCCATGATGGCAGCCAGAATACCGACCAGCGTTCCCAAAACAAGGGGTACAATCGGCGACAATACGATTCCCGATCTTTCAAAACGTGTCTGATAGGGCAAGCTCTTTATCAGCCGCGCGTAAGCGGATTCCTTTCTTTTAGCTGCACCGGCAGGTGCTGTTTTGACTGATCGCAGGCTTTGCAGGCTCTCCCAAAACATATAGCCTCCCACACCGGCCAGCATGATTACATAGGTGATGTTAATTAAAAAATCAGCGTTGCCCATCTGGCGCAACAGCTTGATAATCTGCACCCCGCCGGTGCCGCCGATAACGCCGCCGATCAATAAGTACGTGCCCATTTTGAAATCGACATTACCCAGTCGATAATGTGCCATGCATCCCGAGGCCGAGGCCGCGATAATTTGATTGGAATCGGAGGCCGCGGCGACGGTCGGCGGAATCCCGATCATGATCAATAACGGTGTCATGAGAAAGCCGCCGCCTACCCCAAAAAGCCCTGACAGCAACCCAACCAAAAGGCCCAGCCCGACCACAACCGGCAACATCACACTATTGTGTGCAATCGGCAGATACATGTATAAAAAATGCATACGCGCTCCTCTTCTTTTTCATCACAAATTCATCGCAAATCAATTCGATTGCGAATAATATAAGCAAAAAAGGTGCCAATACTGTTTTATCCATAAATTCAGAAGGATATGTACAAACAGCCCTGTCGTCCGTTCCATTTATGTTTAATTTTGTAACAAAAAGCCGGCCGGAAGCGAACATATATTATAAAAAAGTGAAATAACAGAGTGTTAGAATGGTTTAATTTTGAAACGAAATTTGCGGAGGGAACGGCTTTGTGTCTGTAGGCATGTCCGCCTTGGGTCGATCGCAGCTCTCAAGGCACGGAAGAACCCTGCCGTAGCGAGCACTTTAATTTGTTAGAACCGACCGCAGAGGCCCGCTTGGCGCCGAGGCCAGGGATATCTGCAAGGCTAAAAGATTACCCGCACGCCCCCCAGATCCTGGGTGGAAAAGGTATGCTTTTCTTCAGGAGCTCCAACAAAAATGTTGTTGGCGGGAACATTGAACTCTTTAGAGACGGCTTCTACTGTCTTTGGTCCGAATTTACCTTGTCGAACAACCAGTTCCACTTTCAGCATGGGAAAAATTTCCGCAAGAGGCTTAAGGCTCTCTTTGAGGGCGTCTTCCTCATTCTGTTCCGGATGGTTGTAAAGGTGCAAAACCACGACGGAGCGGCTCGATTCATTGTTTACAATGTAATTGAAAGCCGAATGCAAGCGGGCCAGATTTCCGCCGCGGGTAAAGAGAACTACCCGCTGGTCGGTTATGGCGATAATCTTGTCGATAATGGTGGTGCGCCAGAGCAGTACCTTGGTCATAAGGTTGTTCAGCACCTGCAAAATGGTTTTCAGAATGGGGATGCGCAGATACATAATGGTAACCAAAAGGGCCGTGGGAATGAAATAATCCATAAAATATAAAAGATTTTTGTAATCGATGATAACGTTGCCCAGCATTCCCAGGCTGGTGGCGATGACCGCAATGATAATCGTGACCCAGCCGGCCCGGTAAGTTCGCTTGAGTTCCTTGCGTCTGGTCTTTAAAAGAATATTTCCGATGCCGAAAAGCGTCATAACCCCTAAAAAGGAGATGGTATAAACCCCGGCCAGGGCGAGCAGACTTCCTCCGGTAGCCAGTAAAATGGATGAGCACAAAAGAAAAAAGCTGATAATGATGCGGTGACTGGTGCCCCGGCGGTTCCTTTTTAAAAACAATTGCGGCAGGCATTGATCGAGGGCCATGCGCTGGACCAGACCGGTGACACCCACAAAACTTGTCAGCACCGCGCCGGACAGCACGGCGGCGGCATCCAGAACGATAATCAGCTTGAACGTATTACCCCCCATAAGGTGGGCCATTTCCGAAAGAAGATAATCCTTGTGCGTGATAATTTCTTCCAGGGGTAAAAGGTTGAGTGAAAGAACGGATATCAGGGGATTAAAAATGGCCACGGCGATTAACATGTTGCGCAAGGTTTTACGAAAAACGCCCACATCCTGTTCTTCGACAAAATTGGCCGAGCTCTCAAAGCCGCTGATGCCCAGCAGAGCCGCTGAAAACCCCAAAGCCAGGGCAATAATCAAGTCTTCGCCACCCGGCAGAGTACTGAGGTTGCCTTTGAAAATATGAAAATCCGCCGGTATGCTGACAAAACCCAAGATACAGAAAACCGTCAAGGTGGACATGTGGAAGATAAATATCGTCAAAGCCACTACTGCGGACTCGGTAATGCCGATGATGGCCAGGGCCGCAAAAAATCCCAGAACACCGATGGTACCCCCTATAATACTGATATTGGGATACACGGTGTGCAGGTATTCTACAGCAGTCTTGGAGGATATCACCGCCGTGGCAATATAGGACAAAATGGTCATACAGGCGGCCAGGGCGGCGGCAAACTTTGATGTACTGTTCAGCAGACAGTTATAGGTGCCGCCGTTTAAGGGCAAAGCTTCCACAACTTCGGTATAAACTTTTTTATAAAGGTAAAGGAGAAAAACGACTAAAAGCAGCACCACCGGCGCCAAAACACCCGCGAAAACGGCGGCAATGGCCGAAACGTACAGACAGGAAGAAGTGATATCATTGCCGCATATTCCGGTGGCAAGCCATTGATTCAGTTTTTTCTTGGGAGAATGCCCCAAGAGCAGTTCTTCCGGAGACGGCGATGAAGTCGATTTTGTAGGCAAGGCTGTTTTAACCCTCCGATATACTTAAAACCTGCATTTAAGTATGCGAAAAGATGGCAAACTGTCCGGGAAGTCTTTTAAAAGGGTGCCAGGCGATCCCTGTATGGCTGACAATAAATACCGGGATAATAAAATGCCGTAAAAGGAATATCAAGAAAAATAAGTCCGCCGGAGGTTTTACATTTTTTTGTTGGCCTGTTTGGAGAGTTATTCAAAAGGTTCTTTTTGGCCCAAAAAAGCCACGTGCCTGCCGGGACGTGGCTTTTTAAACAGAAAAACAGCAAAGCTGTAAAATTATTGATTATGCTCAAAAATATCTGTGACCGCCAGAAAAAAATCGGTATCCCGGATCACGCCGACCAGTTTATTGTTTTCATAGACGGGCAGCACGGTAATTTTATTGCGAAACATCTTTTTCAGGCCGTTCAGCAGGCTGTCGCCGGCCTCAATGGTTCCCCTGATTTTCATCATGATGTCGCGCACTTTGGTGTCGGCATTTTTGATAACACGCGCCCTGAAGTCCTGGTTGGCTTCGTCCAGCGAGGCGGCATCGGCCTGGGCAAAGGCTATGGAAACACCCAGAGCTTCCAGTTTGGCAGAAAGACCTCCGGCGATTTCCGGGATCAGTGTTACCAGAAAAGTATTAAAGTCTAAAATTCCTGCAAGTTTGCCCTTGTCATCAACGACCATAACGGTGCGGGGACCGGCTTCCGTACACATACCGCTTTCCAACTCGCAGTATGATGCTTTCAGTGACAGGGCCGCTTCCCTTAAGGTCGCATCCGGAGCAATCGTCGAATAATTTTCTATAGGAATCATCCTGTCTCTTACGTTTCTTATTAAAGGCATGGTAAGTTCTCCTTCTTTGTTTACTCCTGAAAAACTTGGTCCTTTGGGCCAGATCAGAGGCCTAGGCTCTGTCTTGGAGTTTTGTGTCTAAAATCACAAATTCCAAGCACCCCGCCAAAAAGACGGCGGGCAAGCAAAAACAAACAAGCTCCAAACTACAAGCACAAAAGTCCAAGGAAATTCCAAGGTTTGTTATTTTGAATTTCGGTCATTGTGATTTGTTTG
>JAQBHK010000228.1:0-4796 GCA_032127815.1 Desulfobacterales bacterium | reverse complement strand
GGTACCCCGATAGCCGGATTTACGCTTCGTTCCAACGGGCGGCAGAAACTGTGAAAGACTAATCCACCTATATAGAAGCGTTATGAAAATGCATTTGAAATTACAAAATGGCCGACAAATTTAATACATGAAACATTCTTTTCGTTTTGTTTTACGCTCATTTAGGTGACAGTGACTTTAAGAATTACAGGTTCACCGAAGGCGATGATATTTTAGCCGTTTCATCCACGCTTTCAGCGGGACAGGCAGGGACGGCTAAAGATAAAAAATCCGGTCAATCCAGTTAATCCTGTCAAAAAAAATAAACGATCTCTGCTATGATTTGTAGAAAAAACAAGCAAATAGATATCGCACCTTTTCGGCATCTGTACCCTTTTAAATCCCGCTTTATGGACCGAAACGGTCTTGGGTACCACTTTCTGGACGAAGGTGTCGGTGATGCGGTGGTTATGGTTCATGGGAATCCTACATGGTCGTTTTATTTTCGTAAACTTGTCAGAGAACTGTCCGCGCAATTCCGTACTATTGTGCCGGATCATATCGGCTGCGGCCTGTCTGACAAACCCCCCGCCGGCAAATATGATTACAGACTGAAAAGCCGCGTTAATGACTTAGAGGCCCTGCTTGATCATCTTGGAGTAAGCAATAACATTACCCTCGTGCTGCACGACTGGGGCGGTATGATCGGTATGGCCTATGCCTTGAGGCATCCACAACGAATCCGCAGATTGGTGATTATGAACACTGCCGCTTTTTTCCCGCCCAGGGGTAAAACGCTCCCCATGCGACTGCGGCTGGTGCGCAATGTCAGACCGCTTGCTGTTCTGGCCGTCCAAGGATTCAATCTTTTTGCCTGCGGGGCCCTGTTTATGGCTGCTCACAAAAGACTCTCCCGGGCTGTTAAATCCGGCCTGACGGCCCCCTACAACTGCTGGGGAAACCGCATCGCAACCCTTAAATTTGTTCAGGATATTCCTGTCAGCCAAAAAGATCCCAGCTACAGCCTGGTTAAAAATGTGGATCAAAACCTGCATCAACTGGCACATGTTCCCATGCTGATCTGCTGGGGCCGGCGCGACTTTGTTTTTGACATTGATTACTTACACGAGTGGCAGCGCCGATTTCCGGATGCCGAGACACATCTGTTTGCAGATGCCGGTCACTATGTTCTCGAGGATAAGCCGGATGAAATCGTGCCTCTGGTTAAAGATTTCTTATCACGCCAACATTGATGGCGTCGCAAAAAGTCAATTACCACCCCTAAATAGGGTAGCTTGACGTTGACCCTGAAAGGGTCTTTTATATCTCTCACAGAGTTCACAGAGTCCACGGAGAAAGATAATTATCATTTTTCATTTAACACTGAGGCGCCAGCAAATGAAAACCGCTATTCCTGGCAAGGTATTGGCTGTCAAAACCTGCCCCCAAGGCTGATTGATTTTTTCTTTCCGCCCTCTCAGCGGAAAGAAAAAAAACCAAATCTCTGTGGCCTCTGTGGGCTCGAGCGAAGCGGGCGAGAGAACCTAAAGACACTCCGCTGCCCGAATAGCAAAGCTTGGACTTTCAGATCGGCTGAAGGTTTAATGGATTAATTAAGAACCAAATTTAAAGTCATTGCGAGATTCCATGTACAATCCAGAACAGATAAAAGACAACGACTTCGTCAACGTTGCTTCTCATCTGCAACGCATGGCCGCCCTGCAGCCTTACAAGCGGGCGGTTGTCTGTCCGGCCGGCCGTAGCAAAAACAACCGTGTTGCATACAAGCATCTCACCTTTCAGCAACTTGACCGGGAATCCGACTGCCTGGCTCACGGGTTTGAAAAAACCGGCATAAAACGCGGTACCCGTACTATTTTAATGGTAAAACCGAGCCTGGATTTTTTTACGATAATATTCGCTCTTTTCAAAACCGGAGCTATGCCGGTCGTAGTGGACCCCGGAATGGGCATCAGACGTATGATCGGCTGTTTAAAAGAAGGCCGGCCGGAGGCCTTTATCGGCATTCCCCCTGCTCATGTACTGCGAACGCTTTACCCCAAGTTTTTCGACACGGTCAAAATATGGATAACCGTCGGACAGCGCTGGTTCTGGGGAGGCTTTACCCTGAAGCAGGTCCGCCAGAGGCCATGGAAACCATATTCCACGGCAAAAACCGGACCCGACGACATGGCCGCCATTCTTTTTACCACCGGAAGCACGGGACCGGCTAAAGGAGCCGTATATACTCACGGCAACTTTGATGCCCAGCTTCGGCATATAAAATCCCACCTGGGTTTAACCAGAGATGAAATTGATCTTTCCACATTCCCGCTTTTTGCTCTATTCTGGCCCGCCCTGGGAATAACGTCGATCATTCCGGACATGGACCCTACAAAACCGGCCCTTGCGAACCCGGAAAAGATCATTGAAGCCATTTTTGACCAGGGGGGTGACAAACATGTTCGCCTCACCGGCGCTATTAAAACGCTTGGGCACATACGGTAAACGCAAAAACATAAAGCTGCCGTCTTTGAAAAGGGTAATTTCTGCCGGTGCACCGGTATCACCTGCTATTATTGAGCAGTTTTCCTTTCTGCTGTGCAATGATGCCCAAGTTCATACACCCTACGGTGCGACTGAAGCGGTGCCGGTCATATCCATTGCGAGCAATGAAATCCTGTCTGAAACCAGAGAACTGAGTGAACAAGGCAACGGCATCTGCATCGGTCGCCCCATTAACGATCTAGAGATTCGCATTATAACTATCAGCGATGACCCCATCGCTAAGTGGTCGGATGAAATAATGGTTGCAGACGGTGAAATCGGTGAAATAACCGTAAAAGGTGACCTGGTAACCCGCCGGTACTTTGAAAGGCCCGAAGCGGATGCCCTGGCCAAGATCAAAGAACAAAATCAAATATGGCACCGCATGGGGGATCTGGGCTGGAAAGATACCAAAGGCAGGATCTGGTTCTGCGGTCGCAAAAGCCACCGTGTTGTAACCGCCGATGGAACACTCTTTAGCATTCAGTGCGAAGCCATCTTTAACAATCATCCTGCGGTGTATCGCAGCGCCCTGGTCGGCATTGGCGGCGGGCTTCTGCAAACGCCGGTAATTTGTATTGAACCGGAAAAAGATCGTGGCGGTTACAATCAAAAAGAGCTCAAAAAAGCCCTTTTTGAACTCGCCCGGCAGCACGAACTGACCAAAAATATCGAAACCATATTGTTTCACAAGTCGTTCCCGGTAGACATCCGCCATAACTCAAAGATTTTTCGCGAAAAACTGGCTGTCTGGGCGGAAAAACAACTAAATAAATCAAGATAAAAGGAGCGAGACCGTTGAAACTTACAGCGAAGCGATCCTCAAACGAAGTGCTCTTCAAGCGCAGCGATCCTCAAACGAAGTGTTCTTCAAACGCAGCGCTCCTTGCTGATACTGCAAGAAAGACAGGTAACGCATGAACGCCACTATTTCCATAAAAGCAACGCAACCCACAAAAGTGCTGGTCACCGGAGGAGGCGGTTTTCTCGGGGGAGCCATCGTTCGCCTGCTTCAGAAACGAGGGGATAACGTCCGCAGCTTTTCCCGCAGAGCGTATGCTGAGCTCGAAGCGCTGGGTGTTGAGCAAATCCAGGGGGACATCAGCGATCAACATGCTGTTATGCAGGCTGTAAAGGGCATGGATCTTGTTTTTCACGTAGCAGCCAAGCCAGGCCTTTGGGGTGACTATTCCGAATATTATCAAACCAATGTCACCGGCACGCGCAACGTCATTTCAGCCTGTTTCAAGCACAGGGTTGCCAGGCTGGTTTATACCAGTTCGCCCAGCGTGGTTTTCAACGGCACGGATATGGAAGGTATCGATGAATCGGCCCCTTATCCGGCCGGTTTTCATGCGCATTATCCCGAGACCAAGGCGCTTGCTGAACAGCTGGTGGTAGCTGCCGCCCGCAATGATTTGTTGACGATTATTTTGCGTCCCCATTTAATATGGGGGCCGCGGGACAATCATCTCGTTCCCAGGATTATTAAACGGGCAAAACGTCTGGTAAGGGTCGGAAACGGCAGAAATCTTGTGGATACCATCTTCATCGACAATGCTGCTGAGGCCCATGTAGCGGCGGCAGACCGTCTGGAAATAAATCCCGGACTCTCCGGCAAGATCTATTTCATCAGTCAGGACGAACCAATACCTGCCTGGGATATAATCAATGGAATTTTAAAAGCTGCGGGTCTTGAACCGGTCGAACGATCAATGCCCCACAAAATGGCGTGGCTGATCGGCGCCCTGCTTGAATGCATTTATAAAATATTCAATTTAAAAGGTGAACCGCAAATGACGCGCTTTCTCGCTGATGAGCTAGCCACAGCCCACTGGTTTGACATCAGCGCCGCTAAAAAAGACCTGGGATATGCTCCCCGCATATCCACAGCAGAAGGTCTTCGCCGTCTCGAGCATTGGCTCAAGCGAAGGTCCGATTAATCAGTTACTCAAGTTTCGCACCCCATACTTTAACGATACGCTTTAATTGTAAAGGTTGGATGGTGTTTTTTAAAAGGTAAAATATCTCGACAACTGCGCAAAAAGTTATGGTCTCACAACCCAACCAGGCCAGGCGCAACGGCAGTGTTTATCGAAGTTTTGCATTCTATTCAGTATGATAAAATGATATTTGATGTCCAGGCGCCGTCAACAAAGCGAAAACGCTCTGTTTATATTTTGCCTTTTAAAAAATATCATCCACCCCAGGGCGCTAAGGATTTTGATTTAAATCAGGGTGCGAGACTTGAGAACCTTATTTTAGGCAGT
>JAQBHK010000227.1:0-7885 GCA_032127815.1 Desulfobacterales bacterium | reverse complement strand
CTGCGTCTCAAAATAACGTTTAATGACATCGGCTTTATAATGGGTATATCCGGAAACCTTGATTTTACCGATTTTTCCCTCGGCAATGGAAATCTTTAAAATACCGTCTGTTATCTCCTGCTCCGGCAGATAGGCCCTTGCCAGGATGTAGCCTTTTTCCTGGTAAGTCATGGTAAGCAGGTCCGTCAGCTCACTCATCTCTTCCAGTGTCAGCTCCCTATTCTTGAAGGGCTCTAAAACTTTATTCAAGGTTTCGGTATCGATAACCGTATTGCCTTCAATGACAATTTTATTTATAAGAACACCGGACATCCCCTCGTCCTGAGCCTTCAATGATTCCCCGGCCTCTTCCTGAGCGACGAGAATATTCAAATCCTCAGCACTTGCAGGCAGGCATATAGATAAAACCAATAAAACAGCCGCAAACAAACTCAAATATTTCCGCATTGCAAGACTCCAACGATACAATCGCTGCGCGATTTTATACACCGTCCCGAAAGCATTCGGGACTCGAATTGGTGTTAAGTATTTTGTGTTTCGTTTGAAATATTGTATAAAAAAACCGGGTAACTCATTAAAGAAACCCGGTTGTTTTAGCTAATAGCATAATTTAGCATAATTTTTTTAGCTCCATTTTCAGCCCGTATTGATTTTCACAGTCACACATCTCTTTTTCTAATTTTAATTAATGATTAGTTAATGAAAATATCACATTTTGTCAATAAAATTGTCAGCTTTTCTTTTATGCTGCCGGCCCGCTATGAAACGAATCAATTCCGGCCCCGGCCCTTAAAGGATCAACAAGCTCTCACAGGGAGCTCAAGGACGATGGTTTTGTCTGATGGTTAAGGCGTTAATTAAAGGTTGATGGTTTCGCAAAAAGTGACTATCTCCTTTTTGCGACGCCATCAGTATTGCCTCTGCCAGAGCCAGATCCTGCGGAGTTGTAATTTTTATGTTGGTTTTGCTGCCCGGTATGATTTTGACGTCGACTCCCAGCCGCTCCAATAACAAGGCATCATCAGTACCTCTGAATCCGTTCCTGCGAGCAGTTTCATGGGCTTTTAGTATTAATTCATATTTAAAAACCTGCGGAGTCTGGGCCAGCCATATAGAATCTCTGGCAAGCGTTTTTTCAATATTTCCTGTTTTACCGACCTGCTTCAAGGTATCGGCGGCGGGAATACCGAGGATGCAGGCCCCGGTCTCTTCAACACCGGTAATACATGCCGCCAGTTCTTCGGAGCGAACAAAAGGGCGTACTCCGTCGTGGATAACAACCGTATCTGTTCGTTGACTCAATGCCAGGAGCCCGTTATAGACGGAATCCTGGCGCTCTGTTCCGCCGCTGACCAGATTGATCTTTTTTTTAAGATTAAGGGGGGAGATCAAGTTGTCTTGGCAAAAATCAAAATCTTCTTTTGAAATCACCACAAAGACTTCATCGATAAGCTCACAGGCATCAAAAACCAGCAGGGTGTATCCTAAAACCGGACGATCCGCAATTAAAAGATACTGCTTGCGAACGCTGTGGTTCATACGGATGCCTTTGCCGGCAGCGACTATAATAGCAGAAACCATTATTGTAACCGTTCAATAGTTCTGGGTTCAAGGTTCAGAGGTTAACCCTGAACGAGAAACTCGGAACCCAGAACCCTTTAGTGTCTGAGATAATTCAGCTCCATAGGCAGCGGAATACCTTTGCCCATTGAGTCTTCACCGTAATTAACCCTGGCAAGGATTCCAATATCTTTTAAGGCCCGCACGTCGCCTTCAAAAACAACTTCAGCAATTTTTTCCTTCTGAATCTTACCTCCGGCCCACTGGATATCGAGTACGCTGCTGGCGTCAAAGCGGTCGTTGCCCACACATAACTCCACCAGCCCCCCGTAATACTGAACTATCTTGGCCACCAGCAGGCTGGGTCTACTGTGAAACCCTAATTTCACGGGTACACTGACGGTAATGGAAGATCGCTCGATGTTTTCATTCAGGATCTCGCGTGCCAGCTCTTTCCCGGTTGCAAAGAAATGGCAGACATAGTAAAGGCCGAAATTAACGGTACGGTCAAGCAGGATTTCAGGATCGATTAAAACGGATAACTGATCTTGAACTTTTTTGTAGCTGTCCTTATATCCGGCCTCGTGAAGATGCCGCTCATAAAAATGGAGAAGACGACCAATCATCTGCAGCAGGTGAAATACTACCGAAAAATAGCCGCGCAGGTCTTTGAGTTTGCGGTTGCCAAAACGAAATCCGCCGTGGATGACATAGGTGTCAAAGGATGATTGCAAATTGTGCACCAGCATTTCAAACCGCCGCATTTCAACCTCGTTGACCCTTTCAGGAACGAGCTCTAATATCTCTTCTAGGTCATAGGGCTTATAAAATCTAAGCGGTTCAAAGGTTGCGGCGATACTTAAGAGTTCGCTGGCGATTTTGACAATATGTTTCTTCTGAAGGTCCTTGTCCGTATCATCGATATCATAATCAAGCATTTCGCCGGTTGTAATACCCGGGAAATCTTCCATTTCATAACTCTCTCCCGGTATAGGTACGTTAAGCCGCCGGGCCTCTTCTATAATAACAGGGGCCAATTTCATAAGAGTCTTTCTTAAAAAATAAAGGTTGGCGGTACCTTCTTTTGCAAAAGTCTCGGAATCCGGAAGGCCGTAGTAAACAATACGATTTAAAATATGGGTTTGCGAGTAGCCCGCAAGGCTTAAATGTCTGACAGCCGCCGAAAGCTCCCTGTAGAAATACCATTCCCTGCTGTTTTTGGCACCATGGTAATCAAGAAAGTCTTCCAGAACCTGAGAGGTACCGATCAGCTTTGAAAAAAGCATCTTGGTAAAGAGATACTTGTCAGAATCAAAATTTGTTATGTAGACGCAACATTTCAGATAATCGCTGGAAAATATGCGGACCTTCTCGGCAAATGAAATGTCGCATACAGTTTTTTGAAATTCCATGTTACATCAGATCCAAAGAAGCGAATGGGCGGTGAATAATAAAATTAAACGATCAAGTCTATCCTGTTAATCCTGGCAAAATTAATAATTCACGCAACGCGCAACTAGTAACAAGCATCCAGCATCCAGAAAATACGGTCAGAGCAGCCCATAAGCCGAATTCTGTATCCGTTTCGGGTTGCCCCGAAACGACTGACGATCATTCATCTGTGGATACCGGTTGCCCGATACCTCCGGCGACCTACCCGGAAGCTCGAACGGGCCGTTCTCAAACGCTTCTCTATTTGGTCTTGCACCAGGTGGGGTTTACAAAGCTCCCCCGGTCACCCGGAGAACTGGTGCGCTCTTACCGCACCTTTTCACCCTTACCCTGCACAGTTGTGCAGGGCGGTATACTTTCTGTTGCACTTTCCTTCACGTTGCCGCGACTCCATGTTATGGAGCACCCTGCCCTATGGTGTTCGGACTTTCCTCCGGATCGTTAAATGATCCAGCGATCGTCTGGTCTGCTCTGACCGCAAGAATTGGTCATTTGTCATTTGTATTTTTTTACAAGCACTTAGGTCAAGCATAAACTTGCCAAAGATCATATCTAATTGAATTAATATCTTTATTACCTATTGCGACGGACAACTGTCAACTATCAATGGAGATTACCGGTTTCATCCCAGTAGAGAATACGATGACAATGGGGGCAGAACATCAAAGCATCGCGGCGATGAAGTTCATTATACATCTGCGGCGGTATATTCATGTTGCATCCATAACATACTGCATTCTTAACCGACGCAACGGCAAGCCCTCCGGCCTGCTGCGATTTAATTGTATTGTACTTTTCCAGCATTTTGGGGTCAATTATGCCGGCAATCTCTTGACGAGACATATCAAGCTCGACAAGTTTCTTCTTTTTATACTCCACGTCCTGAGCAATAACCCCTTTTTCGCTTTTTAGTTGCTCAGAAAGCTCTGCACGATCTTGCTTTTTCTTTGCGATACTCTTCTCGACTTCATCCAGTCGCTCCAGGCATTCTAACATCTGATCTTCGATTTTAGAATTTTTAGCCTTTTGGTCTTCAATTTCCTTTAACAGCGCTTGATATTCTTTGTTGGTCTTAACAGACCTGAGCTTTACTGTGGTCTTATCTACGCTGGACAAGCTCGTCTGGGCGTCAGATTCAAAGTCCCGATATTTTTTTTTCAACTCATCAAAATATGATTCTTCGTCCGCCAAGGCTTGTTCAAATGCATGGAGCTCATCATCGAGCTTTTCAAGTTTTTTGGAAACCTGACCAAGCTCCGTTTTTATGGCTGATGCTTCTGTCTCTATTTTTTGGATTTTAACCAGTATATCAAGCTGCTGTCTCATATTTTTTCTCGTTGTTACCGTTCTGAAAGTTTAGCTACCATATAGATTCTATTAACTGTTTTTTTCACCGCAAAGGCGCAAAGAGCGCAAAGAAAATATACTTTCCTTTTATCGTTGAGAGGACAGTAAAAGGAAGAACTCAATCGCTACGCGATGTTTTTCTTCTTTAAATGCCCGCAGGGCTTGTTGATTATTGTTTTCCGGCGTCCCTGTCCGCTAAAAGCGGGGTCAACAAAGAACGATAAAACAAACAGACTCTAATGAGCGCAGCGAATGGGCGGTGATAATGCTGTTATTATAAAATCAAAAACGGATCATTTTCAAGCCGGCAGGCCTCGACTTTTATATCCTTGCCGTCGGCTGCCAGAATTTTATCAAGCCGCTTTGCAAGTACTTCGACCGCTAAATACTCGGATGCGAAATGCCCCATATCGATAAGGCCCAGGTTTAAAGCTTCGACCTCCCTGGCATCATGATATCTCAAGTCACCACTGATGAAAACCTGAGCTCCGGATGAATAAAAATCTTTCATCAGGCTGGAACCACTCCCTGAACATACGGCAACTCGCCTGACCGGCAAATCTGGTTTTCCAGCAATTTTGATGTATTTAAGCCCCAGTTTTTCTTTAATCGATAACGCCAAAGGTAAAAGCTCCATGATTTCTTCCAGCTCTCCGACCCGGCCAAGTCCCTGCTTTTGCATATAAGCATTTGCCGGCGGCAAAAGCGGATAAAACTCAGCAGCCGAATCCTCATCAGGGTGATCGCTCCTTTTAAGAACATTAAGATTCGCCAGGCCAATGCGGAAAGCAAGGACATCGTTGATACCGTCCGCTGCGCTGTCAAAATTGGTATGGGCGGCAAATATGGCCAGTTTATGGCCGGCCGCAGCTTGAATAACAGAACCCACGGGTGTGTCGAAGTTGATACATCTTAATGGGTTAAATATCAGCGGATGATGGGTGATCAAAAGATCAACACCATTCCGGCAGGCACCATCGACAACATCGTAAAGCGGATCCAGGGCAACCCAGATACTTCGGACCGGCCAGTCCAATTGACCGACCTGCAGTCCAACATTATCCCATTCTTCAGCAAGACGCAACGGGGCCAACGTTTCCATGACCTTGATTATATCAGCTACCGTTGCAGTCATAATTTTTCCTTGCTATAATATTTTGGTACCTGTCATTGGCCAGTCGTCATTTGTCACTCGTCAGTATCCAGCACCAAGCATCCAGCATTAAGAGCTAAAATTGTAAAAAAAAAGCGTGGTTATTTTTTATAACAACCACGCTTTTTGTACTTCTTCGCTAAGCTTGTAGCGCAATAATACCCTAATTGAGCGTAAACAAAACCGAGAACAATCATAATATATTTGTGTATGTCAATTTACCATTCGATGTTAAGTGGGCCCACCTGGGTTCGAACCAGGGACCTACCGGTTATGAGCCGGTGGCTCTTCCAGCTGAGCTATGGGCCCTCAAAATTTGTCATTTGCCATGCGGCTTAGATGGCGCCATAGGCCGCAAAGTTAAACCGTTGCATTTGCAACCGCATACAGAGCATGCGGTTTGAAAGCAAACCATATAAAGGTCGAATAACTATCTTCAGAATATGTTTTTGTCAAGTTTTTAAAGTCATTTGCAATTCAAACAAAACACAAAATACTAAACACATGTTGAATTTGCCTTTTTACGAATTCATCACGTTTTACGTCTGTTCAATAAAACTTTTCAGCTTCCGGCTTCTGGTGGGGTGCCTCAGTTTTCTAAGTGCTTTGGCTTCTATCTGCCTGATCCTTTCTCGGGTGACAGCAAAATCCTGCCCGACTTCCTCAAGGGTATGGTCTGCCTTTTCCCCAATTCCAAACCGCATACGCAATACCTTTTCCTCACGCGGCGTCAAAGTTGCCAGGACTTTTCTTGTCTGTTCGGCGAGGTTGAGACTGACAGCGGCGTCCGAAGGCAGCATAAACTTTTTATCTTCTATGAAATCCCCCAGATGACTGTCCTCCTCCTCACCGATGGGTGTTTCCAGCGAGATAGGTTCGCGCGCAATCTTTAAAACCTTGCGCACCTTTGACAGCGGAATTTCCATTTTTTTGGCAATCTCTTCCGGAGTAGGTTCTCGACCAAGCTCCTGCACCAGATACCTGGATGTGCGTATCAATTTGTTGATGGTTTCAATCATATGGACAGGAATCCGTATTGTTCTTGCCTGATCGGCAATTGCCCGTGTTATCGCCTGGCGAATCCACCAGGTAGCATACGTACTGAATTTATAACCGCGACGATATTCAAATTTGTCCACCGCTTTCATAAGACCGATATTACCTTCCTGAATCAGATCCAGGAACTGCAAACCTCTGTTAGTATATTTTTTGGCAATACTTACAACCAGGCGTAAATTTGCCTTGACCAGCTCACTTTTAGCAAGTTTGGCTTTTATTCGCCCTTCTCCAACTGCCGAAACAACTCTTTTTAATGTTCGGCTTTTAGATTTGACGACAAACTCCCTCTCCGATATCTGCTTCTGGATCTTTTTTAGGTCTTGAAAGAGGATGTTCATCTCCTCTTTTGTCAGGCTGCAACGATCCTTGGTCCATTTTACAAAGCTGTTTTTCGTTCTTAAATTAGCGCGGAGTTCCGTAACCGGGGCATTAACAACCTCAGCACACATTAAAATCATTTTATTCATGGAATCAAACCATTCGATTTGTTCCTTGATCAGTTTGTCAATGTTCTCCATGACTCCGATTTCAAGACGCCAATCTTTCAGAGAATCAAAGATTTTATTATTTCGTCGAGTTATACACCTCCTAATCCGACGTCGTTCATCCGGATCGAGATTAGATAAAAAAAGCTCTTTCCGATAGGCCTCGTTTTCTTCATTAATCGCATTAATCTTACCAATAGTTTTTAAAAAGCTTTCGATTTGGAGCGCTTCATCAACATAGTTATCTCCTTCTTCAACATCCCTGATATCCCTTAACACATGCTTGGGCCGCAAATCACCGTGCCGAATATGCTCGCCGAGCTCTAAAATACACAAAACGCCTGTTGTCGTATCTATTAGTGCTCTTAAGACTTCTTGTTCTCCGGATTCGATTTTTTTGGCGATTTCAACTTCGCCTTCCCTGCTCAAAAGGGTTACAAGTCCCATCTCGCGCAGATACATCTTAACCGGATCGGTTACCTTGCCGAAATCAATGCTGGAAGTAGAACCGGTAAAGTTTTTTTTGTTTGCAGCTTTTTTTTCGATGGGTATCAACCTGGCTTTCTTTTCGTCTATAATTTCTATATCGTTATCATCAAACATGATGAGAGTGTCATCAATCTGTTCCAGGGAAAGCATATCATCAGGAAGTGCTTCATTAATTTCATCATAAGTTAAATATCCCTGCTCTTTCCCTTTCGAAATCAATTCCTTTAAAGCTTTCTTGGTAATTTTCTTAGTAATTTTCCGTTCTGTACCGGATTGTTTTGCCATACAGTTTAACCTCCTGCAAACCTAATAACTACTTGATGCTGGATACTTGATGCTT
>JAQBHK010000226.1:0-9363 GCA_032127815.1 Desulfobacterales bacterium | reverse complement strand
TTGATGAAAAATCGGGGAATGAGAAACATTATAAGAACGCTTATCCTTCGGGCTTAATATTTCTGTTTCAGCACTTTCAGCTTGTTGTATTTTATCGTGAACACACCACGGACATCGTTTGTCCAGATCGTTGATCGCTTTGTGGCAAACTTCGCCGGTAGCATCGCGTCCCGTCCTCTTAATCATAGCCGGGTTCATATATTCTACACGGAAATCAGACGAGCATATATAAACCGCAGCCTTCATGGATTCCATCATGGAACGATATTTTTCCTCGCTCTCCCGCAGCGCCGCCTCCGCCAGCTTGCGCGCGGTGATGTCGATTACAGCGCCTTCCATATAATCTTTATCCGGATAGGATTTCACCGAGATGGAAAAGGTGACATCTCTGCCGTCATGCAGCGTCAGGTCTGCTTCGAAACCATGCACTCCACCATCCTGTTTGAGTTTTGAGATAAGTTCTCTCCGCTGGCCGGGGTTTCGATACAGGTCTGCGGAACGCACTTTCCCGACAACTTCTTCAACCGGGAGACCCAGTAATTCCGCAGCTTTGGAATTCATTTCAATGAACATACCATCGGATAATCTAGACCGAAAAAATCCTGCCAAGGCATTGTCAAAGAAATTTCTATAACGCTCCTCACTCTCCCGCAGCACCTCCTCTGTGCGAATTCGCTCGGTGATGTCACGCGCTGAAGAGATCGCACCTGTTACGTTTCCGTGTGTATCCTTAAGCACCCTGCACCACCATGCGAGCAGCCGTTTCTCTCCATCCCTGCGACGTTGCCAGCTCTCGATGTAGATTACGTTTTCAGCTCCGCTGAAAAGCGGCTGCACTTGGTTATAGGTATCCTGTTCGCCTTCAAAGTATAAGGCAGCTTCATTGCCGATAACGTCATCTCCGAAGAACTCCATGCCCGGCTGATTCGTCCAGGTGTAAACCTTGTTGCTATCCACCTCCATAATGATATCCGGGATAGCGGAAAGAAGGGCTTCCTGGTGTGAGGATAGTGCCTGCAGCGCCTCCTCTGCCTTCTTGCGCTCAACAGTTTCTTTCTCTAATTCCTTGACCCGCTGTTCCAATTTTTCATAGGGTGGTTTTTCAGTCATTGTGAAATCCTCCGCCTCAAAAAACGAAAAGGCTCATACCATAGCATAGTTTAAATACTCAACTTTCGCGATTCGTCCCCAGATGGAGCGAAAAGGATGATTTGATGGCGATTTGCGCTGTTTGAGCCATTTAGGAGGCCTTACATCAGCGCCTATATAGCCGTCTATTAGAAAAGAACCGCTTCACTTTTCTATGCAAAGTTAAAAGACGAAAGAAGAGTAGTTTCCGTGGGAGGGCGCTATTGAATTATAGCTGCCGCATCAATTAGGCGGCACAGATCAGATTTCAGTGTAATATTTAATAAAAAATTCTGCACTTAAGCTTGTTACGCGGGATAGCATGGAAAAAACAGAACGTCAAATTTTTTTATTTAGTCCTGAAAAACCAGGTCCTTTGGGCTAGAATTCTTTACTTATGGCCAAGAGATTAAGGTAATATAATTTTGCATGGTCGGGTAAAAAATGGCGATTGACAACCTGGCTTGCCTTTGGTATCTCAGTTTTAATTGTTACCGCAACCGGCAAGCTTCCATATGTTGCGGTCTTATTAAGTGTCCATCCACAAATGGTCTTTTTGCCCAATCCGCCAAAGGCGGACAAGTCTCTGCGCCTGCCCTGTGGAATGCGCAGCCTATTCCTCCGGGGTTATGCTCGAAAAATAATCCTCGGAATATCAACTATATGCCTGCCTGTCCCGAGCCATTTTCGGGGCCGAAGATTCCGTGCTCTATTCGGGGCGGTTATTTTTTTCGCAGGTCTTGATATTGAACAAAAATCCTTATTGCCGGAAGGACACGGATAAGTTCCAGGAACAATTATAACTTTTCGCCGTTCGAGGATGCCGTGCTTCGGGAGAATAAAAACAACAGCCGGCGGCAGACGTTTGTGAGTATGGTTATTTTATCCATTCTCATGGTTATCGTCGCGGGTATATTTATGGCTCAATCCCACTTTAACCCGGGAGTATTGCAAAAAGATGAGCTTTTACCGGAGCCCAACCAAGACCTGACATCTGCCCCATGGTCTCCGCACGCATCCTTTGTGCCCTTGCCTGAAGGCATACAACCTTTCACATCAACGGAGATATTTGATGCCCGCAATCTTTCCGACAAAATAAACGGCAAGGCCGAATTGTACTTGTCCGCCGGTTTTACCCGTTTGACCTGTCAGCGCTTCAAGGATGAACGGGCCACCGATCTGTGGATGGAAGCCTTTGTTTATGACATGGGCAACAGTCAAAACGCTTTTTCAGTATTCAGCGCCCAGCGCCGGAAAGATTCAGAGGCGCTCGGTTTGGCACAACATGCCTACAGGACACCCAACGCTCTCTTTATGCTTCATGGCCGTTATTATGTTGAAATCATCGCATCCAAAGTATCCGGACAGGTGCCGGAGCCTGTGAAAATGATGGCCGAGACTTTCATGCGCAACACCCCTGCAGAAGCCGCCGCCGTCAATGAAGCGGAGTTGTTCCCCGCCAAGGAGCTGGTTAAAAACAGTATGGTCTTAATTTCATCGGATGCTTTCGGTTATGATGGTTTCGATAAGATATACACCGCCGAATATGCAGTTGACGGTCACAGCCTCATGGCATATCTTTCCCATCGCAGGACACCTGTGGAAGCAAAAGAATTGACCTCGGCTTATACGGTATTTTTATTGGCATACGGCGGGAAAAATATTGCAGCGCAGCTGCCGATCAAGGATGCGCGGTGTATAGAGATTTTAGACACCTATGAAATAGTTTTTTCCCATGGTTCGTATTTGGCAGGCATACGGGAAGCTGCAACCATTGATCAGGCACAAACACTGGCCATACGATTATATCATCGGTTAAAAGAGGGGGGCCATGAAGCTCGATCCGAACAGTAACGGATTGAACCGGCGTCAATTTCTGGATCGATTGGCCCAGGCGGGAATTGCCATAACCGCTGCCTGTGCCGCGGGTTTCTGGTTCCATGACTCCCAAGGACCGGCTTTATCAAAAAATGATCACCCAAACCTAATCCTGCCGGATTTTTCCATTGACGCTGCGGGGCACAAAATGAGCATTGTCCGCGGAGAAGACCGGGTTGCCACCTTGCGAATGGCTCTAAAGTCCTTGGGTGGTATTGAAACATTTATAAAAAAAGGGGATCGGGTGCTGCTGAAAGTCAATGCCGCCTTTGCCTCTCCGGCCATGCTGTCGGCCACGACGCATCCTGCAATCATAACCGCGATGACACAGCTTTGTTTTAGCGCCGGTGCCGCCTCCGTTGTGGTAACGGATAACCCCATTAATGACCCTGCCAGCTGCTTTAACCTGACCGGCATTGCCGATGCCGCCCGCAGTGCCGGTGCCCGGGTGTTATTGCCGCACGATGACCTGTTCAGACCCATGACGGTCAAGGATGCAAAGTTGATCCGCAATTGGCCGGTGCTTTACAAACCCTTTGCGGATATCACCAAAGTGATCGGTATGGCGCCGCTTAAAGATCACCATCGCAGCGGCGCATCCATGACCATGAAAAACTGGTACGGACTTTTAGGGGGGCGCCGTAATATCTTTCACCAGGATATACACAACATTATCATGGAACTGGCCATGATGGTAAAGCCGTCTTTGGTGATACTCGACGCGACCACGAGCATGATGACCAACGGTCCCACGGGAGGCTCTCTTTCGGACCTTAAAAACACCAATACCATGATCGTCGGTACGGATCAGGTCGCTGTCGATGCCTTTGGCGCATCTTTACTCGGGAAATCTTTAGACGAACTTCCGTTCATCGGCAAAGCGCAAGCCGCCGGAATCGGAACCGCGGACTATCACACATTGAACCCTGTAACGGCATCAATTTAAAAAGCAATCATGCATATCGTAACCACCCGACGCATCTGTCAAGGGTTCTTTTTTATCCTGTTTTTAGGGTTTTGTGTGGTCACCACCCTTGGGGAGCAGTGGTGGCAGTTGCGCGGCTGGCCGGTAAACTGGATAATTCAGCTGGATCCGCTGGTGGGATTGGCGACCCTGTTGAGCACCCGCACGATATACGATGGTCTCTTATGGGGGCTGGTGACGATCGTATTTACAATCATCCTGGGAAGATTTTTTTGCGGCTGGATATGCCCGTTCGGCTCCATGCACCAGTTTGTCGGTTTTCTGGCCAAACGCAAAAGATCAGTCCTTGAAAAAATAAAACTCAATCAATACCATTCCGGGCAAGCGATCAAATATTGGATTCTGATTTTTCTTTTGACGGTTTCGGCGCTCGAACTGGCCATCGACTGCCTGCGTTTACCCGCAACCAATCGATTGCTTTTCACGATCTTGATGTTGGCCATATTGACCGGGATGATCCTTAGTGCCATGCGCCAAACACGGGCGAATCCAAAAAAAATCGGCTTTGTGTTTTTGATCTTCATGGCGGTCTGGCTGTTGTTAAGCACCCTCTTTAAAGGCTATCAAACTTCGGCGGCAGCTCTTCAAATCGGACTTTTAGATCCGATTCCGTTGGTTTATCGCTCGCTAAACCTTGTTATCCTGCCACTGGTCGACCGCACTTCTGTCTTGACTGCAACCATCCCACGCGCCTACGACGGTACCGGGCTGATTGCAGCCATATTCCTGTCGGCGCTATTATTAAATCTGGCGGTACCGCGGTTTTATTGCCGTTTCATATGTCCGACGGGTGCAATGTTCGGCATATTGAGTTCTCTTGCTCTCTGGCGAGTGGGCAAAACAAGTAATGAATGTATTGATTGCCGTCTTTGTGAAAAGAATTGTGAAGGCGCCTGCTCGCCGACGTCGCAAATTAGAATAAACGAATGCGTCCTGTGCATGAACTGCCTGAACGATTGCCGTCATAATTTAATGACGTATCAGAGCGCCCCGTCCGCTGCGGGTGAAATGCACGCACCGGATCTGTCTCGCAGGCAATTTTTAGCTTCGGCGGTATCCGGAGCCGCAGCCATTCCCATGCTGCGGGTAAGCGGCCGCCTCGGTCAAAACTGGGACCCGGGTTTGGTGCGTCCTCCCGGCGCTCTGTCGGAAAAAGCGTTTCTTTCGCGCTGCATCAAATGCGGCCAGTGCATGCGTATTTGCCCGACCAATGTGATCCATCCGGCGGGCATGCAGGGCGGTCTTGAAGGATTGTGGACCCCGGTTCTCAATTTTCGTATAGGAACCAGCGGTTGTCAGTTTAATTGCATCGCCTGCGGAAATCTTTGCCCAACGGCGGCGATAAGGCCCATCAGCCTGGATGAACGCCTGGGAAGAAACCGCTATATCGAACAGGGACCGATCAAAATTGGAACCGCCTTCGTCGACCGCGGCCGCTGCCTGCCCTGGGCAATGGACAGACCCTGTATCGTTTGCCAGGAAAATTGTCCGGTGAGTCCCAAGGCCATTCGAACCCGTGCAGTTTTTGCCACGATTGATACGGGTGCCCAGCTGGTTGTAGCAAAGGCCGATGCCTTATATATTGAGTTTCAAGGCACCGGTCCCGGCGTGCATCAATTTGCCACCGGTGATTATTATACCGTGGTTCTGCCGTCAACGGATCACCGACCGCGGCGCATCGTCGGCAACTGGGAAAGGGGTTTGCGGATTGCCGACGGGCTTCCCTTTGAATCGCCGCCGCGGCCGGGAAGTCGCGTTGAAATTCAGATACGGCTTCAGCAGCCCTATGTCGATCCTCAACACTGCATCGGCTGCGGTGTTTGCGAACACGAGTGCCCGGTTCCGGGCAAGCGCGCTATCCGGGTGACGGCCGACAATGAGTCAAGAACCCCTGAACACGCATTGCTTCTTAAGCGGTGACGATGTTTGGGGAAGAATTTTATTTCAACAGACCAGATATTGATGGTTTCGTAAAAAAACGACGTTTTACAAATTCATCATATTAGAGCCTATCTTAAAAAAAAATTGTCCTCAAGATTTTGTTTTGGAACAACAAAACCGTTGAAAAATGCGGCTGTACAAAGTAATATCAGACAACAATTGAAAACTCGGCAAATTTCTATTGAGCAACGTGAGTTCAAACAACCTTTTAAAAGAAAGTAATGCGATGATACTGAAAAGATGGTGTCTGGTCGGATGCGTGTGCATGGCGGCCAGCCTGCTGATAACCGCTGCGGTTGTCTCGGCAAAGTCTTCCCGGGCTTTCAGGCAAGAAAACGGACTTCAGGCCTATGTTCCGCCCGCTTGGTTTTTAAAGGGGTACTTCATTGCCCGCGAAAAAAATCCAGGTTACATTTTTGGAACGGTCCAGGATTTTGTCGGGGCGCTGGGCGGCACGACCACATGGTTGATCGAGGATATGGAGTTGGAAGGCCTCCAGGCGGCCTCTGCCGACGGAAAGGAAATCGAATATTCGGTGTTTCTTGAAGCGGTTTCTCCTGAGCGCACGGAGTATTGGGTTTTCGTGGTGCTGCCGTATAAAAGCGCACAGGCGTGGTACGATGGGAAGCGGGCTTTTCACGGAAGAAAGGCCGAGGCATATTACGGAAAAACCCTTAGTGAGATTGAGCGCGCTCTGAGCCAGGGGCTTAAAATTAACGCTGAGCTTCGCTTTTGGATAGCAAACGGAGAGACCAGCCTGCAGGCCCCCGAGGACGTGATCATGAGCAGATACAAATTCCAGCCGGTTTTCGATCTCGGCACGGGTCGCCGGCCGGACCCGGCCGCCACGACCGAGTAGCCCGGTATCCAAGGAGGTATGAAGCATGTCGTTTGATGAGAATAAAAATGCTAAGCCCAATCGCCGTGACTTTCTGAAAAAAGCTGCCGCCATCGGATGGGGGGCTGCGGTGGGTGGTGCCGTTCTGCGGCGGCCCCGCCAGGCTTCGGCCCAGATCGCCCTTCCCAAGGCGCCGATGCCCCGCAGACCCTTCGGCCGGTCGGGCATCAAGGTCTCGACACTTTCACTGGGCGGAATGTTTGATATTTTGAACAACCGCTTAATGCTCACCAAAGCGCTTGAGTGGGGGATCGACTATTGGGATACGGCCGAAGGGTACGGCGGCGGCCGCAGCGAAGAGGGCATCGGTCGCTGGTTCGCCCGCAATCCCGATACCCGCAAGCAGGTGTTTCTGGTGAGCAAGCTTTCGCCGCGAAGAGGTACCGATTTTACGCCCCGGCTGGAAGCGTGCCTGAAACGGCTGCATACCGAATACATTGACCTGCTTTTTGTGCATGGCATCAGAGATATCGATGAGATGGACCCCGGTCTGGAATCCTGGTCCCGGGCCATGAAAAAGGCCGGCAAGTTGAGGTTGTTCGGCTTCAGCACACATTCCAACATGGAAGACTGCCTTGAAGGGGCCGCCCGGCTGCCGTGGATAGACGGCATCATGTTTACCTACAACTACCGCCTGATGCACGAGCCCCGCATGCAAGCGGCGGTTGAGGCCTGCTACCGGGCCGGTATCGGTCTCACGGCCATGAAGACCCAGGGCGGCGGTTCGGTCAAGAGCGATTCCGAGTCTGAGATCGAGATGGCAGGCCGCTTTATGCAGAAAGGATTTACAGACCATCAGGCAAAGCTGATGGCGGTTTGGAATGATAAACGTATCGCCAGCATCTGCTCGCAGATGCCCAATCTCACCATTATGGCGACCAATGCGGCGGCGGCAGGCGGTCAAACCCGTTTTTCACAGTCCGATCGTGCCTTGTTGGCCCAATACGCCAGGGAAACCTGCAGCGACTATTGCGCCGGATGCGGCCGTCTCTGTTCGGAAGTGCTTGGCCAAAAGGTGCCGATCAGCGATGTCATGCGCTGCCTCATGTACGTTCATGCTTACCAGGATTTAATGCTGGCACGTTCCACCTTCGCAACGTTGCCGGCTCAAACAAGAGCGCTTTTGGATCAGCTGGACTTCAAAGAGGCGGAACGGTCGTGCCCGCGCAACTTGCCGATCGGACGGATGATGCAAGAGGCGACGAATCTTTTGGCCTGACCGATCCCGGGGACCTTGCCGAACATCGTCTTGGCGACCGTGACAGCTTCATAGGTATAAGCAGCGCGTTCTTCGAAGTTTTCGTAGGACTCTAAAGAAAAACCCTCTGCAAATGCAGAGGGTTATATGTTGGCGGTGGTGGCGATGCAGGGAATCGTACTGGCCCTACACCCCATTGTTCTATAACTTGCCGGACTCAATCTGGATCTGTCACAATTCAGTTTGTGTAAGCCGAATGTACCTTTAATCTCAAATTCACAGCGAAAAATCAAGTCTAAGCTTCAACGATCTTTTAGGGTTCACCGAGGTTACCCGCGGAATACGGTAATACTAACGTGGCCAGTATTAGTTGACAAGCACTATTTGATATTTCATCAGGCAACCCGCCAGTTATTTTGGTTTTTTTTGACGGTTTGAGCCTATATTTTCAATTTTTTTTAATCAGTTCACTTAGAATGCTGGTATCTAAAAGGTACATTACTCGGCGGTGGTTTCTTTCAAAATTCTCGGCACGTGTTTTGGTCGTTCTTGAACAATACGATCAATAGTGTCAAAAAATGGGTCATCATTTTCCAGCCAGCCATGAGCATCCATCAAATGATCATCGCTTGCCTCTATGGGGATTAACCGGACCATTGGCTTGCCTCTTTTTGTAATGCTGATTTGAACTGCAACAGCAAGCGCATTCCGGCGCGAGTACCTGACTTCGCTGGCCCGCAACCTAATCTTTCTGCAAAAGGGGGCCTTTGTACCGAAAACGCTGCAAGAAGATCTGGAAGCGATCCGGGTTCTGTATCTAAAACATGGGTACATGGACACCGACATCCAGGCCGTTGAGAAACGCGCTCCCGACAACCGGAAGATTACACTGGACATCGTTGTTAGGGAAAATCAGCAACGCCGTGGGATCACCTGACACTGGCCGCTATCGGCCGGGCCGGTTATCTTGATCCGTTCGGCTCGGCGGAAGCGGTTCCCGAGGATCAGCTCTTTTTTTTGGGCGGGACCTCCAGCGTGCGCGGGTATGACGAAAACATGCTTGGTTTTGACGTTGCCGGAAACCCTGTGGGCGGACGCTCGGCTTTTGCGGGAGCCCTTGAAATCAGGATCGATTTAGGGTATGATTATGAACTGACCGGGTTCTATGATGCCGGGCGTTTGAACAAAACGCTGAACGCAACCGGTTCAGACTTTGCTCTTCGAGCTGCGCCGGACAAGACGACCCGACAAGTCGGGTCAGCGTTAAGAAAAACAACCGTTGCTTCAAGGAAAAAAATATGAATCCCTTCATCAAGTATGCCATCAATATCATTT
>JAQBHK010000225.1:0-6598 GCA_032127815.1 Desulfobacterales bacterium | reverse complement strand
TGACAACTCTTTCCGACAGATTCAATCTAAATCATAACTTGGTTGATTTATAAAGGAAAAAACTTGATATGTAAAGTCGGGTTCAAATAATGTTTCGATTGGATCGGCCGATGGGCAATATTGGCCCACAGAACCTCTGGTAATTCAGAGGGTGAGCAGGAGCGAGTTCAGAATGTGGGGTTATTCTTTTTCCAAATCCAGCATTTTTTGCATTTTGGACGATAAATTCAGGCACAAAATTACACAAACATAAATAAGTGTGACACCCAAAATTATATCTATTAACATGCCGTACCTCCTGTAAACATATCGGCAGTTTTATAAAAAACCTTTAACTTAAATTAATGCAATAACTGTACCGAAAATCTTGTTTAGAACATATGCAGGAAATATGTCTTTAGACAGCGCTTAAAATTTGCAATTGCCGATTTCGCCGGAGATGCAAGGCGTCAAGCTTGAAGCTGTAGTATGCGACTGCACGGCAAGCGGTATCTGCGACAAGCGCGCTATAAAGCGGCAGATCCTTTAAAATAGACCCTTCCAAAGCAACTGTGTCTTGAAAAAAAATATTAAAGTTCCTATCAAGAAAAGTTTATGCAAATTTTAGGTATCAAACAGGCAGGAAATAGAAGGGGGCAAATTGTTAAAAACCAAGCAAAGAAACAACCATTTTAGTGATAAAAAATTGACAAGGCGCCTAATCAGCAAAACCATTCACCCCACCCGATAGGCTATCTGTCATTGAAAGAGTATTTGTACAGCGCTAGCGGCATAATCGTATATTTTTCTAAACTCCAACTTATTGAGAACTTACTCGGTTCGCAGTGTTTGGTTCGAGTTCACATATCATAAAATGGTGCAACAATTGAAAGGCAGGACGATATGATACGTAAAAACAACAAAAGGAAAGTACGAAACTATTTTATAAATTTTGGTATACAGCACAAGATTGTAGTCATAAATCTCATCTTTATGCTGCTGGTCATGGTTATGAGCATGGCTGTCATACATACCCACATGCTGGAAAATACTATGGAGCAGATCTACCAGAATAATCTAGGCAGCATGGCCTTGTCTCTGTCGGGCAAGCTCTACATCGTCCTAGTGGTGACGTTTTTTTTCGGAATTGCCACCCAGCTGTGGATAACTCATAGAGTCTGTGGCGCTCTCATCAATTTCGTAAGCACCTTTAAACGGATTTTCGACGGCGATCTTGATCGGAAAATAAATCTCCGGAAAGGGGACCTTCTGGAAAAGGAGGCCGACCAGTTTAACCGGATGATGGAAAAGATCGCCCGGCAGTTTGCTGCTCTGGAGATAGACAATGAAAAGCTGCGCTTGAAGATAAAGACACTTTCAGAAGGCCGCACCGAGGTGTAGATCTGATCGGCATACCCATGGGATCGACTTGCCATCACGCTCACCCTGTACTGATACATACATAAACAGGTCCATTATTCGGAAAACACAATATCAAAATTTCAAAAGCAGTGACATCTTGGCTGGAGTACCACAAAGCGACAGCAAATTATTTTTTTCGCGGAATCATGAATCCCGAAAGTTGAGTACATAATTGAAGCGGGTTTAAACAAAATTACAGAGCCAAACATTTTACTCTAAATATCATAATTGCGGTATCAATCGATTCTTGACAAAAAGGCTCAACTTAGGTAATTGAAATTAATTTTAAATGGGTTCAACGCTCTCAATGTGCATGTAAAGGATATATTTCGAAAATGAAATTTATGGTTTGGTGGTGGTGGCAAAGGTCGTGAAGTTTACTCACCACCCTGAATAATAAACAGTAACATTCAGAGTTGTGAGAAGCTTCAGCAGGCGACGCAGAAGTTGCTCACGGCTCTTTTTTAAAGGCCGGTGCTTCTTCCGAGACACTGGCTTTTTTTCGTTTATAAATTGATAATTTTTGTAACCGTTCACGGGTTCAAAGGTTCAGGGTTCAGAGGTTTACCCGCCTATATTTGGCGGTGCCGAAGGTGGCCAGGTTAAACGAATAAAGACAACGTTGAATCCAACCAGTGGCGGGAAACCTGTGAACGTATGAAAAAGACAACCCTAAACCTGGCATGCCGTCGATCGGGCAGTGGTGAACTCTGATTCTGTGAACCCAACAGAAAGGTAACCCTGAACCTGTGAATGCATACTAAATTAAAGGAACGACTCAATCGAAAACTATTTATAAAAACCGCTGACTGTTAACGGATATAGGAGTTTGGCATGCGCTTTATACCTGATGATTTGACGGAGGATAAATTAGCAAAGATTCAACTTGAAGGGCTTAAATGGACCGTTGATCACACCTACACCAACTGTCCTGCTTACCGTCAAAAATTAGACAACGCGGGTATTAAGCCCGAAGATATTCGGTCTCTTGATGACATTAACCATCTGCCGTTTACCGATAAAGAAGACTTGCAGCAAGAGTATCCTTTTCCTTTGCGGGCCGAACCTTTTGAAAAAATCGTTCGGATTCACGCATCTTCAGGAACTACCGGAAAGCGCAAGGTACTTTGCTATACCCAGAGGGACATTGACGTATGGGCGGACATGTTTGCCCGCTGTTATGAACTCGCAGGTTTGACGCGTGCAGATCGTGTGCAAATTGCAGTGGGATACGGCTTGTGGACGGCGGGTGTCGGATTTCAGGCCGGATGTGAACGCTTCGGGGCCATGGCGGTGCCCGTAGGTCCGGCCAATGCTGAAATGCACTGCGAAATGATGATTGATATGGAAAGCACTGTTTTTTGTTCCACTGCATCCATGGCCCTTTTGATGGCGGAGGAGATTCATAAACGCAATCTTCTTTCAAAGATAAAAGTCAAAAAGATTATCCTGGGTGCCGAACGCCACAGTGATGCCATGAGAGCCCGTATCAAGGAACTTATGGATGTGGAGCATATTTTTGACATCTATGGTTTGACCGAATTGTATGGCCCGGGGACGGGGCTTGATTGTATCTACCACAACGGGATCCACTACTGGGCCGATCTTTTTATTTTCGAAGTTCTCGATCCGGGAACGTTGCAACCGGTTCCTGACGGCAAAGAAGGCGAACTGGTTGTCACCACCTTGAAAAAGGAAGGGAGCCCGATGATTCGATATAGGACCCATGACGTCACACGCCTTATGAATAGTGCCTGCAGGTGTGGTGTTGCGTTCCCCAGGCATGATCGCATACTCGGCCGTACGGATGATATGTTTATCTACCGCGCCGTGAACATCTATCCGAGCCAGATCGATCATGTGCTGAGTCGTGTGGAGGGTGCCGGCAGTGAATATCAGATTCATCTCAAACAGCGTGAAAGCGGGCGGGATATGATGCTGATCAAGGTGGAGCGCGCTATGGGTGCACAGCCTTCCGGGGATAGTGATTTGTCCGCAAGGGTGGCAACGGAAATCCGCAGCAAGGTAATGGTACGGAGCCAGGTGGAGATCGTTGATCACGGCAACCTGCCTCGCACCGAGAGAAAGAGTAGGCGAGTGTTTGACCATCGAAACAGCTTCTAAGGACATGATTTGATATGAGCGGGTCTGATTATATCCTTGAGGTAGAAAATATTTCAAAAAACTTTGGCGGTCTTCAAGCTATAAACCGGCTTTCTTTCCGGGTAGAAAAGGGCCAGATATTTTCTATTATCGGCCCCAACGGGGCGGGGAAAACCACAGCCATCAACTTGATCACCGGCGTGTACCCGGCCACGTCCGGAGAAATCTATTTGGAGGGCCGCCAGCTATACAAAAAAAGTCCGTATCAGGTGGCTCACATGGGGATTGCCAGAACATTTCAGAACGTGCAGGTGTTTCAAAATATGACCGTTCGCGAGAATGTAATGGTAGGTCGGCATACCAAAAGCCGTGCCGGGTTTCTGCGGTGCCTGTTGCATACCCCCCTGGTGATGAAAGAAGAGAAGATAATACTAGAGAAAGCGGATGGAATGTTGGGGTTTTTGGGCCTCGATGCCAAGGCGGATCAGCCGGCCGCCGGCCTTTCCTACGGCGACCAAAAACGCCTCGAGATTGCCCGCTCCCTGGCTACGGAACCAAGGCTTCTTTTCCTGGATGAACCGGTGGCAGGCCTTAATTTGCATGAAACCGAACAGATGGCGCGCACAATACTCAACATCAGAGATAAGGGGATAACCGTTGTTCTGGTGGAGCACGACATGAATCTTGTTATGGGGATTTCCAATACGGTTATGGTTCTTAATTACGGAGAAAAAATCGCCCAAGGAAGTTCTGAAGATATACAAAACAATCCGAAAGTGATAGAGGCCTATCTGGGAAAGGAGTTTTAACCGGTCTTGCTGGTAATAACTAACGTAAATGCCCACTACGGAGGCGTTCAAGCACTGCATAATATCTCCTTAGAGGAAGGGGCAGGAGAGATTGTGGCCCTGATCGGAGCAAACGGAGCCGGTAAGACAACGCTCCTTAACCTTATTTCCGGCATTATCAGGCCGTCAAACGGCAAGATTTTATTTAACGGCCAGGATCTCATATCGTTTGCGCCTGAGAAAATCGTAGCACTGGGCATTATCCAGGTTCCGGAGGGTAGACTTCTTTTCGGACCTTTAACGGTGAAAGAAAATCTGGAACTGGGGGCTTACCGCAGGAGAGCAAAATCGGACCGCAAAAAAGTATCCAAAGATTTTGAATACGTCCTGCAGCTTTTTCCCGTACTAAAAAACAGGCTTAAGCAGCGGGCGCAAACACTCAGCGGCGGCGAGCAGCAAATGCTGGCCATCGGCCGGGGATTGATGGCAAAGCCGCGCCTTTTGCTTCTGGATGAACCCTCCCTGGGACTCGCACCCTTGATCGTGCAGGAAATCCTTACTATAATTGTCAGGCTTAAAAAGGAAGGAACCACCATTCTGCTGGTGGAGCAAAATGCCAGAGCAGCTCTTAGAATATCCGACCGGGCTTATGTTCTCGAAGCCGGGAGAATCCGGCTCCAGGGAAAGGCTGGGGATCTTCTTGAAAATGAGGAAGTGAAAAAGGCTTATTTAGGGCAGGATTTGCGTAAAAAGTAAAAACTTTAAAACAAACAACCGTTCATGGTGTATTGAAGTTAAACGAAAACAGCAAGGAGGGAAACAATGAAGAAAAAACTATTGATGACCGTTGTAGCAGTTCTGGCAGCCAGTTTGATGATCGGGACGCCGTTTTCCTATTGTGCCGAGCCAATTAAGATTGCCGGTATATTTGCCTTAACCGGCCGCGCCGCTCATATTGGAACGGCTCAGAGGGATGCCGTGTTGCTTGCCATTGATGACGTCAATGCGCAAGGAGGAATTAACGGCCGCCAACTGGAAATGGTGATGAGTGACACCGAGAGCAATCCCACCAAGGCCGTCATAGCCCTGAAAAAGGTTCTGGAATCGGAAGGTGTGGTGGCGATTATCGGACCTACATTGACCGGAACAGCCATGGCAATGCGGGGATTCATTGAAAAGGAACAGATTCCCACCTTCATGCATTCGGGCGGTGATGTTATCCTGACGGCGCCACTTGAGAAAGACGACCCAAGCTCAACACCGAAATGGACGTTTAAGTCTCCCTATAAAGCTGCGGATGCCATGGGTAAGATCTGCGAGTACATGCGCAAACATGGTATCAAAAAAATTGGATTTCTTTATTCCAATGAAGGGTTCGGCAAAGACGGTTTGAAGAATGTAATGGTCCAGGCCCCCAAATATGGAATAGAGGTTGTGGCCCAAGAGGCCTTTCAGCCGCAAGATGTTGATATGACCGCCCAGTTGACCCACATAAACGCCAAGGGAGTGGACGGGATCATCGCCTGGACTGTTGGGCCGGCCATGGGAATCATTCCCAAGAATGTCAAACAATTGGGAATCAAAGCTCCGTTGTTTGAATGTCATGGTGCCGGAGACCCCATTTTTTGGAAGGTCGCCGGGGAAGCCGGGGAAGGTGTAATGATGCCGTCGACCAAAATCGTAGTGGGCGATCAACTTCCCGATAACGACATCCAGAAGCAGAAAGTTCTGGATTATGTGAAGGCCTATAAAGCAAAGTTCAAAAGCGAGCCCGGCACCATGGTAGCTTATGGGGCCGATGCGGCCTTGATTGTCATAGAAGCCATCAAGAAGGTAGGTCCTGACAGGGCTAAAATCAGGGATGCCATTGAGAATACAAAAGGCTATGTGGGTATCAGCGGCATCTACAACATCAGTCCCGAGGATCACAATGGCCTGGCCATGAAAGACATTGTCATGATCAAGGCCACCAAAGGGGGCTGGAAATTGCTCGAATAAAATCGTTGTACGATTTTATAAAACGCGGCTACCCCGCTCAGCGGGGATTTTAAATTGATAACAACTCCTGCGGCTCGATCCCTCCCATGCCGGGAGGGATCGAGCCCGGGTTAAAGTAGACATTTGACATTTTATCACCGATGGATATTTCCCAGCAGATTGCCCAATACGTCATCACCGGACTGACCATCGGTGCTATTTACGCCCTCGTGGCCATAGGCTTTAATATCATTCACAACGCCACCGGAATAGTGAATTTCGCCCAGTGCGAGTTTATCTCCCTTGGCGGTATGTTCATGTATACATTG
>JAQBHK010000224.1:0-3625 GCA_032127815.1 Desulfobacterales bacterium | reverse complement strand
GATGTCAGGGCCGACTTAAAAGAGTAACACAACCTCCGGTATGAAAATGTAATTTATATTTTCTTCTTTTTGTTTCCAGGAAATAATTTTTAAAAGTCTTTTCTTTATTTTTCTTCATTATTTTTCTTCCGATTATTCCTTCTCAAAATGTTTCCATTCATAAATAGTTGAGCCAATTGGAGGTGCAACTTGAATGGGAGCTATAAAAAAGAATAAATGCCGTAATTGCAAATGTTTATTTGTGCCCGACCACCGGAAGCGGAGCCGACAAAAATGTTGTGACAAACCCGAATGTCGTAGGGCAAGCAAGCGTGCCAGTCGGGAAAAATGGCTTAAGAAACCGGAAAATAAAAATTACTTTAAAGGCCCTGTAAATGTCCAACGGGTACAGGAATGGAGAAAGCGCAATCCGGGGTATTGGAAACGTAAGCGTACAAAAAAGGAATTTGCGTTACAAGATCCATTAAATACTCAACATGCTGATAATAATACAAATAAAGGCCATTTTGCGGGAGTTGCGTTACAAGATCTCTTAAAAGCACAACCGGCTGTTATTATTGGACTAATATCCAATTTCATCGGATCTGCGTTACAAGATGACATCGCACAAACCCTCCTTCGTATGCAACAATCGGGGCAAGATATTTTATATAAAACCCCGAATATTAAAGGAGGAAACCATGATTGTGAAAACACCCATTTTACCCGGGCGGGTCCGTAAGGTTCCCCGAAGTTTCAGTTGGATTGATCACCGGATGGTCCGGGACGGATATATTGAGCATTGCAGTCATGCGGCAGGATTTTTGTATTTGTTTTTGGTCTGCGTCGGAGATGATAAAGGCTTAAGCTACTATGGGGATCACACCCTGATGCAAAAGCTTTCCATGGATGAAAACGTGTTTGAAAAGGCCCGGTCGGATCTGGTTCGTATGGGGCTTCTGGCATGGCAAACGCCCCTATATCAGGTTTTATGCCTTGGACCTTTAGAAAAAAGCAGGCGCAACGGAGCCTCCATGATGTTAGGCGATATTTTAAAAAACGCCATGGAGGTTGCCCATGATTGATTATGAAACATATGTACGCATCAGGAATTATTTTGAAAATGAGGGGCTCAAATACAGTCAGATTGCCGATGCTTTGAATCTGGATTGTCGCACGGTAGCAAAATGGGCCAACGAGAAACGATATCAATCCCGAAAATCCCTCCCCCGGAAAAGCAAGCTTGATCCGTATAAAAACGATATTATCCGGATGGTCGAAAAGCATCCCTATACAGCAGCCCAGATCTATCAGCGCATAACACAGAATGGTTTTGATGGCGGATCAACCATTGTGGAAGATTATGTCCGAAAAATAAGACCTCCGAAAACCAAAGCGTATTTAAAACTGGTGTTTGCGCCGGGAGAATGCGCCCAGGTGGATTGGGGTTCATACGGCACGGTGAAAGTGGGGTCGACAACCCGGCGGCTGAGTTTTTTTGTGATGGTGTTATGCCACAGCCGGGTGATGTATGTGGAATTTACGGTGCTGCAAACCATGGAACATTTTTTAGGATGCCATCAACATGCATTTGAATATTTTGGCGCGGTTCCCCAAAAGGTCATGGTGGACAATTTAAAGTCGGCGGTATTAAAGCGCATTGTGGGACAGGTTCCGGTGTTTAATCCCAAGTATGCCGACTTTGCCCGTCATTATGGTTTTACCATTGTTCCCTGCAATGCAGGAAAAGGGAATGAAAAGGGGATTGTGGAAAACGCCGTGGGGTATGTCAAAAAAAACCTTTTAAACGGTTTGGAGATCCCGGATTTTAAGATCATGGAACCTGTAACACAACATTGGCGGGATACGGTGGCCAATGTTCGCATCCATGGGGAGACCGGTCGCAAGCCGGTTGATATGTTCCGGAAAGAGAAACCGTTTTTACACCCATTGCCGGATATGCCCTATGATATCGGCCAGGTCAAACCCATGCGGGCGTCTAGGCAGTTTAGAATAACCATAGACACCAACCATTACAGTGTTCCCGCACAGTTGGCAGGTGTGAGACTGACGGTTAAACTATATCCGGACCGGGTTTGCATGTATCACGACAACCGCCTGATGGCCCGGCATGTGAGGAGTTATGACCGCCGATGCGACTTTGAGGATCCGGATCATCCCAAAGCGCTGTTACAGCAGCGCAAGAGAGCCAAAGACCAGAAAATATTTATGCGGTTTTTATCGTTGTCCGACAAGGCCCAACAGTATTACCGGCAGTTGGAGCAGCGCCGCATGAATCCTTTCCATCATATCCGTCAAATCGTGGCCTTAAGCGAGATCTACGGCAGGGAACAGGTGGCTCTGGCCATCGAAGATGCTTTTTCATTTGCAGCTTTCTCCTGTGAATACATCGCAAATCTTCTGGAGCAGCGGACTCGCCCGAGAAAAGAACCCGGAGCGCTTCACTTAACCCGCAGCAGCGATCTTTTGGATTTGACCATCGATCACCCGGATCTTTCTATTTACGACATCGAGAAAGGTAACGAACATGGATGATTTAACAAAACACCTGATCTATTTAAAATTGCCCTATGTCCGTGAGAATTATGAAGCGGCTGCAAAATCAGCCGCACGCAAACAATGGACCCATGTCCATTATTTATCAGAGTTGATCAAGGAGGAGACCAACTTGCGAAAGGACCGCACCATAAAGCGCCGTATCCGCATGGCCCGGTTCCCCGTGGTGAAAACTTTAGATGAGTTTGACTGGTCCTGGCCCAAAAAAATCAACCGGGCTCAGATCCAGGATTTGTTCCGGTTGAAGTTCGTCGAAGATAAAAGCAATGTGGTTTTTATAGGCGGTGTAGGCCTTGGGAAAAGCCATCTGGCCACAGCATTGGGATATCAGGCCTGTCTGAAAGGCTACAGCGTAATGTTTGCTTCCGCCATTGATGTCGTCAACAACCTCATATCAGCGCAGCGTACAGAACGTTTAAAACAGGAATTAAAAAAATATCAAAAGCCATCCCTGTTTATTTTAGATGAATTGGGCTATCTGCCCATCGATAAAGCCGGTGCGGATTTGCTCTTCCAGATTATCAGTCAGCGATATGAGCAAGGCTCCATCGTAATCACAACCAATCGTGTATTTAAAGACTGGTCTGCAATCTTTAACAACGACAGTACACTGACATCAGCCTTGCTGGATCGGTTGCTGCATCACACCGATGCCGTTGTCATAGAAGGACCAAGCTATCGAATGAGGGAGGTTGTACAAAAATAACCTGGAGGCCGGTCGGAATATTCTTTGGCTCGATCGGCCTGTTTTTATCATTGCATTTTTAAACCGGGGATTTTATGTCATTTTAAGACCGGGGCTAACAGCATATTGTAATTTGCCCAAATTTATAGTAAATATTACAGGTCTAAATTATATTTAATTGTTACTTTTTGCCGGAGAATGAATTTTATGGCGTATGAACGGACACCCAAACAGGGAAAAGCCCTTGACTATCTGAAACAGGTCATGAATCAAATCTCAATCTAAAATAAACCTCGAAGGATAATCAAACCAATGGTTGTAAAGAAAAACATTTTTGACACTCCGATAACAGCACCAGTATTATTTTTATGTTTTAATCGTCCC
>JAQBHK010000223.1:0-3171 GCA_032127815.1 Desulfobacterales bacterium | reverse complement strand
ATATTCCCTGCCAGGCGGAATACGATGCTTAAAAGTTCGATCCGCTTATCTACTCCGGGAAGTGGGAAATAGCTTGTTGCTGTCGGGAGGTTTTGACTAAATGCCAGTGTGGTGAAAACAGCAATCATTAATGTTGTTAAAAAAAACTTTTTCATTTTTGTTTGTCCTTAATTATGAGTTGTATTTTTATCATTCTATTTTTCAGCCGGGTTAATTGAAATTAGTTTTATGTTTAAATCCCTGATGATATTTAGAACTCCATGCATATGGGATTCATCCTTGAGATTTCCTGTAAGAATAGTATTGTCACCTTCAAAGCTGATTTTCATTCCTTCAAAGCTGTTCTTCCATTTTTTATCAAGGTGTCCCTGGATTGTTATTTTAGTTTTGCCTTTCATAGTTTTAAAGATTGAATTACCAGACAAAGGTCTTATATACCCATCAAAAAAAAATCACTCCCGGGAGTGATTTTATAGAGTGATTGTAATGAAAATTGCAAAAAGGGATGCAGTAAAGGGTAGGAGAATTCCTCTTTATGGCTTGTCTTTTTATTCAGGAACAAATGTGAATTTACGCACGTTATAGCCGGATGTTGTAACTTTTTTTCATCAATTTATTATCAGCACTTCATGTCCCCGGGAATCGGTTTTTCCATCTCTTTAAGCTGCAGTTCATCCGGTGCTCTGTATTTTGTGTGTACAATTGCTTTCATGATTATGCTACATAGTAATTACCACATTTCCAACTTTCTGACCTGTTTCAACATATTTAGTGGCCTCTACAATTTTTTCCAGGGAGTAACTCCTATCTATAACAGCTTTATACTTCCCGGCTTCAATCAGTTCTCTTAAAAAGACCATATCTTCTTTACTGGCCTTTGGAATCGGAAACTTAACTTTTTTGCCTGTCTGCCGACCTGTCATTTTGCTGAAGATTGGAGTCAGAAGTGCTAAAAAAATATTCTGTGATAAATAGCCAAGGTCTGTTGAAAAATACACACCTCCTGGTTTTAGTATTTTTCTGCAACGGAAAAAAGAACTTTTACCGACGGCATCAATAACAACATCATACATTTTGCTATTTCTCGTGAAATATTCTTTAGCATAATCAATTACTTCATCGGCACCCAGCAATTTCACCATTTCAAAATTTCTGGTATTGCATACGGCTGTGATTTCTGCGCCATAATATTTAGCAAGTTGCACACATGCGGAACCTATAGATCCTGTGGCTCCATTGATTAGAATTTCCCTTTTATTCGTAAAATCTATTCTCCTGATGCAGGCAATTGCAAGCATTAGTCCCTCGCATACGGCAGCAGCCTCATTGTATGAAATATTAGCCGGTTTTGTGGTGATTGAACCTGTTTCGGGCAGACAAATGTATTCTGCATGTGCTCCAAAATTTGCTGCGCTTAATCCGAAAACCTGATCACCCGGTTTAAATGTTTTTACCTCTTTTCCAATATCCTCAATCTCTCCAGCCAGCTCACTCCCTAATATTGTTTTTTTAGGCTTAAAGAGGCCATTTATCAATCTGATAATGACAGGATATTCGGGTTTTCGGTATCCGCAGTCAGTTCGATTTACGGTTGTCGCATGTACTTTAATCAGTACTTCGTTGTCTCGGGGTGCAGGTTTTGGTACCTCTTTGAGTTGAAGAACTTCCGGAGGTCCATACTTTGTGTATACAATTGCCTTCATATTGTTTGAATTCAATTCTATTTCCAAAATTAGAAATTACTCGCAACCCCGGCAAATTATCTCAGGGTAAGCTATTATTGTCCTAAATAGCCGGCTTCGTCAGGTTTGCCTCCCTCAAAGTATTTCAAGATCCTGACCTGAAAGTTTGTTATTTTCTATAAATCGAAATAAACTTCGTAGTTTACCGAAGTTTATTTCTTCAATTTCTCTGCCATAACGTATACAAGGGGTTATAGGCTGGTTTTTTTCTACTCTTACTTTACCATATTATAAACAGACGGTATTTAAAAATTAATCCCAATATATAAATTAGGTTCAAAAAGGAAATAATTATTCCATTTGCTTTCTTCAACTTGAAAACTTTGGGGAGCTTTTGTATCAATCGGCCAATAATTGCAATGAATTTGTGGCTCAATAAACAATCTGTTTTTAAATAATGGAACATGGTAACCTAAATGATAAGTAGTATATAATTTAAACCCTTTACCTATCTTCTTATTATTTTCATCAAAATATGTTTTCTTTAAAGGCATAATTTCTATTGTTGCAAATAACCCTTTCCACAACAGACGCTGATAAGTAAATCCAATACCTTTTTCGCCGAGCTTACCAGGGAAAAATGTACTTTCATTCATCATAATTGCATCCTTTAAAGGAATACCCATAGGGGCAAATAGTTTCCAGGAGGCTACTTTGAAACCAATTTTGTCTTTAGAAGTAAGTTGATATCCAAAATGAAACTCGTAATGGTGTGTATTTGTTTCTTCAGGACCATTATTGAAGGCAATCAGCCACGGAGCGCTTACTGACCATTTGTAGTCAGGCACAGTTTCTTTGACAGAACCATCAGATGTTTGACTTTGGTTCTGACTAAATGCCAGTGTAGTGAACACGGCAATCATTAATGTTGATGAAATTAATTTTTTCATTTTTTTTGTTTTAAGATTTATCTATTATGAATTATTTTCTTTGCCGGAATAACCGTTTTTTTATGTTTAAATCACTTGTCAGGTTTTGGATAATATGTAAGTGGGTTTTGTCTTTCAGGCTTAAAACGGTAAGCATATTATCAACCTAAGGGCTGGATCTTGTTCTTCACCATATTTTTAAGTGCAGTTAAAAATGATTTTAAAATTTTACTCCAAAATGAAGACCTGGCTCAAACAAAAAGTATTTTGGCCACTTAGCTTCAACTGTGGCAAAAGATTCCGGCACATTAGTGTTAATTGACCAATTTGTAATTGCTACGGAAGGCTCTAAAAACAACCTGTCTTTAAAGAATTCTAATTGGTAACCCAAACGAAAGGTCATAAATAACTGATAACCATTTTGAATGTGTTTATTCTCTTCATCCATATATTTTTGTAACATATTGCCAGCATCAACGGATGTATATAATCCTTTCCACCAAAAACGCTGATATACTAAACCAATACCATAAGCTTTTACATGCCCGGGATAATTTTCT
>JAQBHK010000222.1:0-2540 GCA_032127815.1 Desulfobacterales bacterium | reverse complement strand
TTGCGTACCACCTGTATGACCGATTTCATCCACTTGTTTTCATCTTTATTTAGGAAGGCAGCATTTTCCATCAAAAACTGCATCAGATCAATTCTTGGCTTGGCGCCCTTTTCGAGGTGTTTTTTAAAATGCGCTTCAAATTCAGGGTATTTTTTGATCGCATCCGCAAAGAAGGATTGCTCACCCAGATCGCCGTGAGTACGAATACAATCATTGTACCTTTCAATTTCTTTAATATATTCGTGAACTTTTATGTTTTTAACAGTTTGTAAAAACACATCAAAATAGTAGTCGAGGCGTTTAGGCCGGGTTGCCGACGATCCGCGATTCGCGCGGGAAAGCACATCAAAATATCCCACCAGATTATCCATGCCGCGAGCAAACTCAATAATGTAATCTACCCATCGGCCCTGTTCCGATCTGAGTTTGGCCATCAGGCGTTTGTCTGACAGGGCCTGGCCATTGAAATCATCGTCCCAGGTATGGCGAAAATACAGGTTGTTGTGAAAAAAATCGATGTGGGCAATGACATGATAAAATATCATTACGTTCAACCAGTCAGGGTTGTTGTCGTTGTAAAAAGAGATGGCCGGTCGCGTGTTAATAACGGTTTCATAAGGATTGCCGGGGTAAAGCTCATATCTGCCTTTTTCTTTAAGGACTTCAACATCGTGAACCCAGTAATCGTAAAGATTCGGAATCATCACCTTGGGGCTCAACTCCAACAGATCCCGGTTGGTTACAATATACTCTAAGGTTTCGTCCTCAAAGCGCAAGCCGGCAGCACGCGCGCGCGCTTTGCATCCTTCCATAATTTTTTTGGTATGCTGGTTGATCAGTTCCATAGTTTTTCTACAATACAAGTTTTTTTGAATTAACTAAAATGTTCAATACCTGGCCACCATCGGCACTTTGGGTCAGGTCATTTGTCATTCGTCATTGGCCATTTGTATCTCCTCCGGCGGATTATCATTAGCCAGTGACTAATGACCAGTGACAAATGACAGTTATTTTTTTAAGCGGCGCAGCCGCGTTACATAAAAGCGCGCAGCGATTTTATTCGCTGATCAGCTTTTTGATGCCTTCAATCAGCCGCTTTTCGTCAGAATCTTCCGGCAAGACATCCAGCCGGAGCAGTTTCGGCTTTTCTTGCAGCAGCTTTGATTGGTTCAAGTATCTTTCAACTTCGGTGCCCTGGGCCGTGTCGCTGGCGTGGGCCGCGATCGTAATGCCGATTCTGTTGGCATAGGTCAGCATCTTTTTTAGCTCCGGAAGAGCCTCTTCTCCACTGGTATCCCAGTCATCTCCGTCGGTCCCGTGGAAAATATAAATATTGTAATCCTGTTTAAGGTTTTCTTTTTCCACCATTTCGTTGACCATGCGATAGGCGGCAGAGACCTGCGTGCCGCCGGCAACTTTGGAGTTATAATAGGTATAAAAATCTTTAACTTCTTTGGCCTTGGTATCATGCACGATAAAACGGGTTTCCACCTGTCGGGCATACTGGTACAACAGCCAACTGTAGATCAAAACGTGCTGGGATACCACAAGTTCAGTGGCTTTGCCGAGCATGGAACCGGAATAGTCTCTTAAGAAAAAGACCATGGCCTGGGACTCATAGTCCTTTTCACGGGAGAGAATGCGATAGATTTTATCATTGGGCGCGATCAGAAAGCCGGTGGGGTCGATATTGCCGACATCGGGCAGTCTTCCCAGGCTGATATTGGTTTCAACAATTTTGCGCAACGTAGCCCTTTTATCAATAATCTGACCAAAGCCCCGATGTCTGTCGGTCATGTCATAGGTATAACGGGTGAGAGAGCGCTTTTTGCCCTTGTCTTTGAGGTTGGGGAGTTCAAACTGCTCCGTGAGAATCTTGCCCATATCATAGGCATTGGACTCCATCTCATGCTGGCCGTCATCGCCTTCGCCCGGTCCCGATCCCTGTGTCCCTTCTTGGGGGCGCAGCGGCTCTTCGCCGATGGTTTCACCCTCTTCACCTTCTCCTGCTCCGCCGGCCTGCTCTTCTTCAAAAGGCTGCAAGGTCGGGTCATGAAAAAATTTTTCTTCCACGGTGGTGGGGACCACCACGACCTTATCTTTAGCCCCCTTGCCCGGTTTGATCATGCGCCCGATACGTATTTTGCGCGGAAACCCATCGTCTTCTCTTTTTTTGTCACGCTCCAGCAGTTCGTCAACACTGCGCAAACAGGTAGTGTGCGAACTGCAAGGAGCCTGGACGCCCTGCAAGACGAAAGGGTCGTTGTGTGCGTAAATGCTATCTGAAGCACGGTCGAACGTATCGCCTGCGGCAGCTTTGACACGCGAAACCGCCGGAAAGGCTTCATGGGAATGATCGCCCTGAAGTTCGGACAGGATCTTTTGCTCCTGTGAGGGTGTTAGGCCTCTTTGCTTAATCCGATGATAAAGTTTTAACAGTTCAGTATTCATGTTCTTATTACGAGTTACGGGTTACGAGTTGCGTGTTACGTGTTATCTCCCATCCTCCTGCGTGCAGAAATATTCGATGGTTTTTTGGG
>JAQBHK010000221.1:0-17865 GCA_032127815.1 Desulfobacterales bacterium | reverse complement strand
GATTTCAATCTCATTTTCCGAAGTATCCGGAACTCTTTGACACACACCAAAATCTCCATGTTGTTCTTCCTCCCGATCGTCACAAGTTATTTGGTATTCGTTATCCGTTATGTAGTATTCGATAAACAAATAACGACGAACTCGTTATTAAAAAGCCTGCATCATACTTCTTGTATCTTGCATCCTGTATCAAGCATCCTGTATCATACATCTTGTATCATGTGACGCTCAATCAATTCAACCAAATCCATTACCTCCATTTTTCCTTCCAGGCCGCTGGTTTTGATGGCATCTTCAATATTGACCAGGCAAAAGGGACAGGCCGTCACGATCACGTCGGCACCGGCCTGTTCGGCCATCTTTACCCTTAAGTTCCCCATCCTGATCTCTTCCTCGGGTTCATAAAAAAGCATCAGGCCGCCGCCACCGCAGCAAAACGAACGATCCTTACATTTGGACATTTCAACTCTTTTTAAGTTCGGTATCGCGTCAATAACATCTCTGGGGATATCATAAAGGCCGTTATGCCGCCCCAGATAGCAGGGGTCATGATAGGTGTAAGTCGCACCGTTATCTTCAACTTCCTTTAATCGAATTTTTCCGCTCTTTATCTCTCTGGCGATCATCTGACTGATGTGCTCCACCGGAGGCAGACCCTGATAGTCGTTTTTCAAAGCATTGAAGGCATGCGGATCTGCTGTTACAATGCTTTGAACGCCGGACCTTATGATCTCATCCGTGTTTTGATTCTTTAACTCCTGGAAAAGCATCTCCTCGCCAAACCTTTTGACTTCATGGCCGCTGTCTTTTTCAGCCGGCCCCAAAATCCCAAAATCAATTCCGGCAGTTAAAAGAATTCGTGCCGTGGCTCTGCCAATTTCCTGAATACGATCATCATATGAAGTAATACTGTCGACAAAGTAAAGAACGTCGGCCGTCTCTTCTTTCTTAAGGATCTTTATATTGCAGTCTTCGGGTAAATCTTTAATCCAATCGGCTCTTTTTTTCGCGGTCTTACCGTAGGGATTCCCACGTTTTTCAAGCGCTCCCAACGGTTTTTGCAAGGATTGCGGCACGTTTCCATCATCAACCATACCCCTTCTGACGTCAACAATCTTATCAATATACTCTATCAACACCGGGCATTCTTCTTCACAGGCTCCGCAGGTAGTACACGACCAGATTTCATCCTCTTCGAGCACATTGCCGATTAAAGGCTGGTCATTGAACGACGGTCCGTAAAGCGGGTATTTTCCGAAAGAATAGTTCCGGCACTTAACCGAAATAAACCGTGGAGAAAGCGGCCGACCCGCGGCATTAGCCGGACAATTATCCGAACATCTCCCGCAATCGACACAGGAATAAAAATCGAGCATGTGCTTCCAGGTAAAATCTTCAAATGTTTTAACCCCAAAGGACTCCAAATCGTCAAGCTGATCGTCGGCAACACTCCACCGAACCGGCTTTACAGTACCTCTGTTAAGTTTAAGAAAAAACACATTCGGCAAAGAGGTAATCACATGAAAGTGCTTTCCAAACGGAAGAAAGCAGAGAAAGAAGAAAAATATCAGCTCATGGGAAAAATAAGCCCCCAGGTGCAAATTTTGAAGTTTATCAAGTGGTGAAGCTCTCAAAATATGGGCAGCTAACCAGGTCCCGGTGCCCGGCACCAAAAGCTCGGTCTTTAATCCTTTTTGAATCTGTGCCGCCGCCTGGCTGCCTTCAAACACCATATCACAAGTGACAAGCCCTGTAATCAGCAGCAAAACTAATATGGCTTCCCCGGTATGATCTTTGCCGTACTTGGGCGGCACAGCGTAACGTTTGGGTTTGAAAACTCCCCGCCGGACCATGGCCGCCACACAGGCTGCAAGGACCCAGGTCCCGGCAAAATCTTTGAAAATACCATAGGCGGCTCCGACCGGGCCACCCATGCCCGGCAGCACATAACCTTCTGAAAATCCAAGCAGTACAAGTGTAACTGATCGTAAAGAAAGGATCATAAAACCGGCAAACAGAAAAATATGAATGACGCCGGCATCCATATAGCGAAGATGGCGGTACTGACCGATGGCGTATTTGAGCATGTTCAATAACCGCTGAGGTAAATGATCGAAGCGCTGGTCAGGCGCAGCCAGAAAAAGCGGCTTTAGGCGCGTGGCTATAATGTAAGCAAAGACTCCCAATCCAATTAACGGTATCAGTATTGCAAAAACAACCGTAGGAATCCCAACAATCGTCGCCTTTGCCGGAGAGATCAACACTGTTTCCATTTGTCTTGCATCCAGCTCCCTTTACAAATCATATAAACATAGCAATACTTCAGCCACCAAGGCACTAAGATATTAAGATTATAGTACTAATTCAAATTTATTTGTTTAACAAACGCTTAAAACTTAACACCTAAAACTTAAAACGTTCGTAAAATGTCGTTTTTTAACTTTTTACGAAACCGTCAATATTGGCCATAAATGAATGAGCGCTCATTCATTTTTATAAGCACATTTCCATTCTGTCAAGAAAAAACCTTTACTTCAACCTAAATTGAGCTTTTGTTGCCCTTATAAATCATACCCTTTCTTGACAAAATTTCGATTTCATCTTAACAGTGCTATAGAATACTTACTCGCAATCAACAAAAGGAGGCTCATGTGACCACAGCTATCAAATACGAAGATAAACCATGGTTGGCCAGTTATGAAAAGGGCGTCCCGCAAAAGGTAGATTACGAAGAAATTGCCATGCCGGCCATTCTGGAGCGATCGGCTGACCAGTTCCCTGAAAAAATGGCAGTGCTGTTTCAAGGCTATAAGATTACCTTTCGTCAACTCAATAACATGGTCAACCGTTTTGCCGCATGCCTGCATGAATTCGGTATCAAAAAAGGTGACAGCGTCGCCATCCTGCTGCCAAACTTGATACCTTGCGTTGCGGCCTATTTCGCCATCTTAAAATTAGGCGCGATAGCCGTCATGAATAACCCGCTCTATTCAGACCGGGAACTTGAACATCAATTCAATGATTCAGCATCAAAAGCCCTCATAACAGTGGATCTTTTAGGCAATCGCATGATTGACCTAAGGCCTAAAACACAGATCAAACAAATCGTTTATACTTCTATCGGCGATTACCTGCCCTTCCCTAAAAACCTATTATTCCCGCTGGTCGCCAAAAAGAAAAAACTGGCCGCAAATGTAAAATCTGCTGACAACCTTTTCAAATGGAAAGACGTTCTGGCCGTTCATCCTCCCAATCCTCCCCTGGTTGAGCTTTCTCTTGATGATGTGGCCATGTACCAGTACACCGGCGGAACTACCGGTGTTTCCAAAGGCGTCATGCTCACCCACGGCAACCTAAGCAGGCAGGTTCAGCAAGTCGCCGCCTGGTTTCCAACATTCAACAAAGGCAGTGAAATAATGCTGGGCGCCCTTCCATATTTCCATGTGTTCGGATTGTCAACCGCCATGAACTTTGCCGTTTACATGGGGTGGGGCCAGCTTCTTATTCCAAAGCCCCAGCCGGAAGCTCTGCTGGAAACTATTGCAAAATTCAAACCGACCTTTGCGCCGATGGTTCCTATGATGTACATCGGCATGCTCAATCATCCCAACATCAGCAAAGTCGACATGACCTCTATTAAAGGCTGTTTTTCCGGAAGTGCCCCCCTGCCGCTTGAAGTTATCAAGGAGTTTGAGCAAAAGACGGGGGCCGTCATTGTTGAAGGCTTCGGCCTGACGGAGTCAACACCGGTAACGCATATTAACCCGTTTGCAGGCGGCAAGCGGAAAGTCGGAAGTATCGGGGTTCCGATCTCCGACACCGAGTGCCGTATCGTCGATATTGACGACGGCGAGACCGATGTTGCAACTGGTGAAACCGGTGAGATTCTTATGAAAGGCCCTCAAATAATGAAAGGCTACCACAATAAGCCTGAAGAAACGGCTGCGACCCTGACTGACGGCTGGCTGCATACCGGAGATATCGGCAAAATGGATGAAGAAGGGTATTTTTATATTGTCGACCGCAAAAAGGATATGATTATATCCGGCGGATATAATGTTTATCCGCGCGATATTGAGGAAGTATTTTTTCAACACCCTCAAGTTCTGGAAGCCACTGCCATCGGAGTACCGCACGCAACGCGCGGTGAGCAGGTCAAAGTATTTGTGGTATTGAAAGAAGGTGAAACTGCAACCATAGAGGAACTTATCGAATTCTGTAAAGATAAACTGGCCACTTACAAGCTTCCAACGGAAATCGAATTTAGAGATGAGCTACCCAAAAGCAATGTAGGAAAAATTTTAAAAAAGGAACTCCGGGCAGAAGAACTGAAGAAACGGCAATAATCGAAAAAAATAGTTCCACACCCTGGCAACGCTTTAACCAACTAAGATCAAACTGATAATCTATTGCGAGTTTCGGGTTAATAAGTTTTCCAATAAACAACCCGCCACCCGTAACTCGCAACCCGCAACAGTTAGTATGCTCATCCTGCCATTGAGCAATGCAAATTCCACATAAAAGGGTTTCTTAAAAGATATACCTTTTGGATTTTATAACTTTTTCGGCAATCCGACGCCTTAAGTTAACGGTGTCAACCGGCCGGTAAGCGGCAAGCTTGTCTACGGCCGCAAGCAAAGTGACAAGATCATCACCTTTTTCAACAAACGTCAGAATTTGCTTGGACCAGTGGACGATTTTCGGAATGGTATCATTAATATGAATCTCAACGGCAGCCGTGTGATACTCGGCGCGCTTTTCCCCCTTTTTATCAATCATTTTTTGAGCCCTGAGCAGGCCGCTTTCCATAGCAAATATTTCGATGATTATATCTGCCAAAAAAGCCAGCACTTCCTGCTCTTCCGCCAGGTCGGCCAACAAATTGCCGGCCGCTTTACCAAGGGTCAGGAGTAAAATTTTCTTGCTCATTTTAACCAAATGCTGCTGCGCGGCCAGGGGAACATTATCAAGCCCAGGCGCATCCGGCACTCCGGCCTTCACTTCTTCTTCTACGGCCTGAACCGCATTGAAAAGATCAAGCCGGCCTTGCACGGCGCGTTTCAGAACGGTCCCGGCAATCAACAGCCGGTTGATCTCGTTGGTACCCTCAAAAATTCTGTTAATGCGGGCATCCCGGTATATCCCCTCGGCCGGATATTCGGCTATATAACCATAGCCACCAAAAATTTGCACAATCTCGTCGGCACAAAAATCAACGCATTCACTGCCATATACCTTCGCAATTGAGCATTCAACGGCGTACTCTTCGATTGCTTTGGCATTTTCGGCCCCTTCTTTCCTGGCTTGCGGCTCCAGCGAACTCAGTTTGTCCTCTATCATGGCAGCCAGCCGATAGGTGAGCGACTCGGCTACAAAGATACCGATGCACATATCCGCCAGCTTGTTTTTGATCATGCCAAAAGAGGCGATTTTTTTACCGAATTGCTCACGGGTTGTTGCATACTGCGTCGCCTCGGCAATGATTACCTTGCATCCGCCGGTGACGGCAGCACCAAGTTTGTATCGGCCGATATTGAGGACGTTAAATGCGATCTTGTGCCCTTTACCGATTTCAAAAAGTACATTTTCTACCGGCACCATGCAATCCTTAAATATGACAGATGTGGTAGAAGACCCTTCTATGCCCAGTTTCTTTTCCTCGGGACCGCTGGAAACACCGGGGAAATTTCTTTCAACAATAAAACCTGTAAACTTTTCTCCATCCACCTTTGCGTAAACTATAAAGAGATCAGCCCAGGCACCGTTGGTAATAAAAATCTTTTCGCCATTTAACAAGTAGTGACGGCCGTCATCAGAAAGTGTGGCCGTTGTCTGAGCATTCAGGGCGTCGGAACCGGCACTCGACTCGGTTAAGCAGTAGGCTGCCATCCACTCGCCGGTGCCGAGCTTCGGCAGATATTTCTTTTTTTGGGCCTCGGTTCCAAAATAAACAATCGGCAATGTGCCGATTCCGTTGTGGGCGGAATGGGAAACCGAAAATGAGGCCCCACCACCCATAGCATCAGTTACAAGACACGTACTGATTTTATCCATCTCTTCGCCGCCATACTCTTCAGGAATATCGGTAGCGTTAAGCCCTAGATCACCGGCCTTTTTTAACAACGAGCGGGATAATTCTTCGTTTTTTTCATTGATACGCTCCATGTTGGGCCGGATCTCCTTTTTTACGAAATCTAAGGCCGCAGCATAGATCATTTTGTGTTCTCTGGTCATCTCTTCTAAAATAAATACATCTTCCGCTCCGGCATCCGTAACTAAAAACTCCCCACCGGCAAATATTTTTCTTTCTGCCATCCTTTTCTCCTTTAACCTTTCAATCTGCGACCAGGCTCAACCGGCCGTTTTTATTTTACGGCTTAGTTTCCGCCGAAGGAATCCTCCAAGATCTCAACCGCTGCGCCGTTGGTTGTCAAAATAGCGTTAATCTTGCCCATCGTAATCGGAAGAATCGAGTGAATAAAAAACTCAGCACTTTTTATCTGCCCCTCGTAAAAGGCAGCATCTTTTTTCCGGGCACCTTTTTCCAGCTTGTGCGCTGCAATAGTTGCTCGCCACAATAGCATCCAGGCCATCACTATATCACCGGTAACTTCCATAAAAGGATAAGCAAACGCAAAGGCCTTCATCACGTCGGGCGACATGGCGGATGCGCCCATGTGCAGACCGGCTTCGCCCAGTTTGTTGACAGCCTCTTGTACCAAGTTCGCCAATTCTTTTAGACCTTCGATCTCTCTGGCGGCTGCAATCGACGCTTGCATTTCTCCCAAAAGATCCATAACCGGTTTGCCTTTATTCAATCCCAGCTTTCTTCCCAAAAGATCCATAGCCTGTATACCGTTGGCCCCTTCGTAGATCATAGTGATTCTACAGTCTCGCACAAGCTGTTCCAAAGGATAGTCTTTAATATATCCATACCCGCCATAGATCTGGAGGCCGTGGTTGCAGACTTCAAAAGCTCTGTCGGTTACATATCCTTTGGCAATCGGTATCAGAACATCTATGATCCCTTGATATTTTTCCTTCTCCTCCGCGCTCTCGGCAACTTTATGGTTGTCTTCACACATGCCGACATAATAAATCAGGCTGCGCATTCCCTCTACATAGGCCTTCATCGTTATCAGTTGCCGCCGTACATCCGGATGCTGGATAATAGGAACCGACGGTGCATTTTGATCTCTCATATTAAGAAGATGCTTCCCCTGGACCCGCTGGCGGGCATAATTTACCGCATACATATAGGCTGTCGATGCACAGGTAAAACCCTGCAGACCAACCAGCAGGCGGGCTTCGTTCATCATCAGGAACATGGCTCGCATTCCTTTGTTCTCTTCACCCAGCAGGGTCCCTTTGCATTTTCCTTTACCGCCCAGAGAAATTGAACAGGTTGAGTTGCCGTGGATACCCATTTTCTCTTCAATGCCGGTACAGACCACATCGTTGAACTCGCCCAGACTGCCGTCATCATTAACCCAGATCTTGGGTACGAGGAACAGCGAAATGCCTTTGGTCCCCTCCGGAGCTCCTTCGATACGGGCCAGAACCGGGTGCATAATGTTTTCTGCCAGATCATGCTCGCCGCTTGAAATAAAAATTTTGCTGCCGGTAATTGAATAGGTCCCATCCGGATTCTTGACTGCTGATGTCGTCAGCGCACCAACATCCGAACCTGCTTCGGGTTCTGTCAGAAGCATTGTGCCGGTCCATTCACCCGCATACATTTTTTTTAAAAAAAGTTCTTTTTGTTTGTCGGTCCCAAAGGCTTCAATCAGTTTTCCCGCGCCTTGGGTCAGGCCAGGGTACATCATAAAAGCATAATTGGCACCCACCAGATAGTCACTGGCAGCCAGTGAAACCACAGTAGGCATTCCCTGTCCGCCCCACTCAAGGCTCTCCGGCATGGCAACCCACTCGCCCTCTTTTATAAGCTCGTAGGCCCGGTGAAAGGATTCCGGAACCGTTACCTTTCCGTTCTCGAACTTACAACCTTCTTGATCCCCTAATACCTGGGTAGGGAGAATTTCCTTAACTGCCAGATTGCGTGCTTCGGATACAATCATGTCGACGGTCTTTTTGTTGAATTCGGCAAACCTTTCGTGTTTGCTTAGTTTTTCAACTTGTAATTGTTCATGCAGAACAAATTCAATGTCTCTGCGATCCGCAATAAATTGTGCCATTTTATTTCTCCCCGCTATTTAGTCCTTCAATTTTCGAGTTTTATAATTTTTATGGTAAAAGATTAAAAACCATCACGAAAACACGAAAGAGGGAAAGCACGAAATTAAAATATATTTTTCGTGTTTTTGAAATTTCGTGCTTTCGTGATAAACATTTTTTTGCTTTTCCAAAATTAGGGCGTACCAATCATCAATGAACTTTATCATAAAAAGTCTTTACGATTTATGTGCCTATTCCTTTCAAGAATAACTCTACCAGCGGATCTGCCATGGATACAAGGTCGTACTTTCCCTCTGAGTGCAACCAGGTGTTGATCACCTCATCTACGGCTCCAATGATAAAACGCTTGACCAGCCCCAGGTACAAATCCTTGCGAATAATTCCCTCCTCCTGGCCCTGCTCGACAATCTCGGCAACAATATCCAGATACATCTTGGACATCTCTTTGATCTGTTGTTCTACCAGGCGATGACTCTTGTGTGTTTCGGTAAAATATACCACAGCCATGTTGCGGTCACTCTGGAATTCTTCAAGATGCCGGCGTATAAGGTTCCGAAGTTTATCTATCGTGCTGTCTGCTTGCTCGACTTCTTCCTTCAATCGGGCAAATACCTGTTTGGTCCTGAAACTGAAAAAGTGGACAAGAATGTCATCCTTATTTTTAAAATAAAGATAAATGGTGCCGTCAGCCACTCCGGCTTCTTTGGCGATCTGTGATACGGTTGATTGAAAAAATCCCTGCTCAGAAAATACCTTCACCGCGGCTTCAAGAATGCGATGATATTTGTCGTTTGCTTTTTTGTTAATAACAGGCCTCCCTTTTAGCTAACTGCCTTCCACCTTAATGAATGAGCATTCATTCATTTACCAAAAAGGTATTTCAGTGTCAAGAAAAATCAACAAAATCTCCTTGCCTTGATTCTAAACCTTTTTAATTTAATAATAATTAGTTAAATAGGATAGGATAAATTATGGGCGTTAAAAGACCTGTTTAGCATTGTCTGACCAAATGAGCATGTATTCATTTTTGTAAAGAGAAAACCCACGGCCTTTTTGCAAAGACCGGGGGCTTGATGTTCTTCATATTAAATTTAAAATGATTATCTTATTTATACGAAGCTGCAAACAACTTAAATGCAGCCATAATTGTCAAAATTTGCATCAAAGAGTGTAAAAATTTGATGTTTATTATTTTGGAGATGATCCTGTAATATTCACCATATTTATGTTATTAGTAATCCGATTTAGTGTCCATCAGGAAATGAGGTTTTTGTTCAATAGCACTTGTCCGGCGTAGCCTTCAGGCGAAGACGGAAGGCATGCGGCACCACACTTTCGTATTAAAGAGATTACCATCCTTTCTTTTATTTGAATTAAGATATTTTTATAAGGCGATCATTTTATTTTGTGCTCGGAGAATTAAGCGTGGACATAAGCGGCAAACATTCTGGATTGTTGGAGAAAATTGTTCTCATCTCCGCACCCTGGCCTCTTTTTAACCGCCCTTCAATTCAAATCGGTACGTTAAAGTCCTATCTTAAATCACAATTTCCGGACATGAAGATCGATGCCCACCACGTTTATTTGAAGATTGCGGCAACCATCGGTTATCAAATTTATCAGGCCGTCTCTCAGCGGACATGGCTGGCGGAAACCGTTTACGGTGCCCTCTTATACCCGGAACGACTCGAATCCATCAAAAAAGTCTTCGGGCGGCAGACTGCCCGCCAATCCTCATTGCGCAAAGTCGTTTTTGAGACACTCATCGCTCAGGTCGAGACGGTCTCAAAAGCCTTTATCAACAGCACCAACTGGGGAGCATACGGATTTGCAGGTTTTTCAATCTGCACTTGCCAGCTCACTGCTTCCCTCTACTTTATCAAACAGATGAAAAAGCGGTTTCCGAATCTGACAATCGTGGTCGGCGGCTCTATGTTCGCCGGAAAATCCATCGAAAATATTTTTGAGGTGTTCCCCGAAATAGATTTTGTTATCAACGGTGAAGGTGAGATACCCCTGAGCCGCCTGGTCGATTATTTAAATCACTCCCGGCGCATACAGGACATACCGCCTGTCCCGGGGATCGTCACCGCCAAATCCGCACAAGAAAATATACCGGTGACGTTCAACCAGATGGAGGATTTGACCGCTCTGAAATGCCCGGATTATGATGACTATTTTGAACTGCTTGAATCTTTGGGTCCGCAAAAAACCTTTTTCCCAACCCTGCCCGTGGAACTGTCGAGAGGCTGCTGGTGGCGAAAGTCACACGCCGCCGCCGGCTTTGCCGGATGTGCCTTTTGTAATCTTAACCTGCAGTGGGATGGATACCGCTCAAAAAGCAATTCAGAGGCAGTTTCTAATATCGACAAGCTTGTCAGTAAGTACAAAACCCTCTCAGTGGCTTTTATGGATAACATGCTGCCTTTGAAAAACTCGGGTGAAATTTTTACACAGGTCAGCAGACTGAAAAAAGATATGCACATGTTCGGAGAGATCCGGGCTTCTATACCAAAGCGCCTTTTAAAGGCCATGCAGGCAGCAGGGACGGCGGAGGTCCAGATCGGTATCGAAGCGCTCAGCACACGGCTTTTAAACCGGCTCAACAAGGGTACTACAGCCATTGAGAATCTCGAGGTCATGAAACACTGTGAAGCCCTTGGTATTGTCAACACATCCAATCTGATACTCTGTTTTCCCGGCAGCACCGACGAAGATGTGGCCGCGACGCTGCGGTTCCTCGACTTTGCGCTGCCCTTTCGCCCGTTAAAGCCGGTGCAATTCTGGCTCGGCCTCGGGAGCCCGGTGTGGCAGCATCCTAAAGTTTTCGGGATTAAAGCGGTCTTCAACCATCCCCATTATGCCGCCATATTCGGACCGGCAATCAACAGGGCCATGCAGTTTACCATTCAAGCTTATCGTGGCGACCTCGTGCGTCAAAAAAAACTTTGGCAGCCGGTTAAAAAAAAGCTCAAAAACTGGAAAGAGTCGTATGCCGAATTTCACCAAAAGCCTGCATCCGGGCATATTCTCAGTTATCGAGACGGCCGGCAGTTTTTGATAATCCGCCAGAAACGGGTCAAGGCCGAACCCTTAACCCATCGCCTGGAGGGAATGTCCAGGGCCATTTATCTTTTCTGTGAGCACCACCGCTCCATTAAAAGTATAAAAGGTCGTTTTCCAGGGATACCACAAGATAAAATCTTGCAGTTTTTAGAAATGATGGTAACAAAGAGACTGATGTTTGCAGAGAATGACAAATATCTTAGTCTGGCTATACCGGCAAGATCATAGTGCCAATTGAGCGAAAACGCTCAATTGAAAGTTGTCTTGAGTCGGGGGTCAACAAACAAATTCCATCTGGATTTTATAACGGCAGTCTAAATGAGGTGTAACTCATAAAGCCAATACCAAACACTCTTGTAGAAAACCGTTTTGCAAAGGTCTCGTAGAAGGGAGAAATGTCATGGCAAAGAAAACAATCGGATTTGTTGGACCAGATGGGCGCACCTGTATGTGTGCCTATACCGTATCGACCGTTGAAAGCGATAAGTTTATTGGTGCTATCGTCAAAGGTATGACCGGTATGGGACCTGTAATGGATGTCGTCAGGGGACAGAAAAAATGGTCTTTAAAAATATTCCCTGTCAAAGGAAAGACTGTCACAGAATACAGTGCTGTCATCATAAAAGCATTTGAAGACGGCGAGCTTGACTGTGTTGTGATCATGCCTGAAGATCTTATTTTTGAAGGTCTTGTCAATGAACTTATCGAAGCGGGTTACGGTGATCGGGTCATTGGCTTGACCAAAGAAGCAGCTTTCATTGAAGGTGACAAGGTTAAAGCTAAGGAATGGATGGAAAGAGCCGGTGTGCCGGTTGCACCTTTCAAGGTTGTCGATGCTAAAGACCTTCAGCAAGTAAAAACAGAGGTCACTGAGTTCATCCGCCAACACGGCGGAGCAGTATTAAAATATCCTTACAGTGCCGGCGGCAAAGGCTCCCGGCCTGTTTTCCGGGTTGAAGATATTCTCGATGTTTGGCGTCGACTGCATAAAGACTACAGCCAAAACTACGACAAGCTACACAAAGACGATCAATGGCCGCTTTTGATTGAAGCCTGGAAGTCCGAGATTGAGATCAGCTTTACCACTTTAGTTGACGGAAAGGGCAACTTTTGCATTCTTCCCACTGCCATGGATTACCCTTTGCGGTTTGAAGGGCCTCCCAGTCAGAGCAACCCTGTTACCGGTGGTATGGGCGCCATCGGCATGCATCCTGCTGAAACACCTGAGCTTATCAAAATGGTCGGCGACAAAATTTTCAAACCGTTTGTTCAAGAGATGGAAAAACAAGGTGTACTACGGCCGTGTATTCTTTACCCGGGCTGCCGCGTATCGCTGGATCCTGTGACTGGGAAGCCGGTGGGCATTTTGGTCTACGAAATGAATATCCGGGCAGGTGAGCCTGAGATGCAGGTCGTTGCCCGGCGACTTAAGAATCTGGGAGAACTGGTTATTGCCACGCTCGAAGGCCGCCTTGATGAAGTGGAGCCGCAAGTACGCAAAGATCAAATTTCTATCAGCCTGGCTCTTGTTGTCGGTCCCGGCGGGCCTCAAGGCCAGAAAGGATACCCCGAGTCTTATACAAAGTATGAAGCAGTTGGCATCAATTTCAAGAGTCTTGCCAAGCGGGGCATCCTGATTGTCCCGTCTAATGTCAGCTGGGATGAAGAGAATCAACGCCTGGTATCGGATGGCTCGCGGGTGTTCTATCTCAGTAGAAACGCCACGATCAAACCAGGGCAAAAGAGAGGTGAAGCAGCGCAAACACTCAGGAATACGCTCCTGCAGTCATTTGATGCCGGTACTGTTAGAGTGACTCCGCGAGAAGTAGAAGAGACCTTTGAAGCGGCCAAGTTGCTGCTTGAGCAGGGCAATATTTCCAAGGAAAAATTCAAGAAAGCCACGGCTGCCTATGAAAAAGCGAATCGTCTTGCTCTGCGCCGCGACCCCGGCAGGATCTATGAAGAGTGGGATGAGCTGTACCCCGACTGGCAGCTTGACATCTAAACCAAATTTTCATTGATGATATCTGCAACTCATGCGTTTTGACACATGGCAAGATAACCCAAAAATACAAGATTCCCAAACCGATACTTTGTATAAGCGAAGAACGCCGCTGGTCGAAAAAAGAGCCATTTAGAGATGGAAACTATTGGGATGTCAACTCCCGATAAGCCTCTTCGATTTCCTTAAAGCGTTCTTCCGCCAATTTGCGAAATTCTTCGCCTAAATGTTGAATCTTATCAGGATGGTATTTGTTGGCGAGTTTACGGTAGGCCTGCTTTATTTCTTCATGGGAAGCATTTCTGGCCACATTCAGCACAGTATAAGGGTCTTGGGGCCCGCGCGATTCAGCGGACTGTGAATCCGCACCGGCTTTTTCTTTTTCGGAAAACTGCCGGTTGTAATAATTACGGTAGCCGGATTGCCTTTTTCGCCAGGCATTGAAGAACTGCCACAAGAGCCACAAAACAATCAGGTCATCGATCCAGCCCCAACCAATGGCAAAATCCGGAATTATATCATAAGGCATTAAGGCATAAAGCAGTGCCAGAAATGATAACAAATATTTCATCATGGGTGGTCTCAATCCGAGCGCAGACCTTTAATTAGCAATTCCGAAACTTTATGGCCTGCGTCTTGACGATTATAAAAACTCGGATGGAAAAATGTCCGGGTCACCCTGGAAGGTAATGCTGATTAAGGACTTTGCTCTTATTTTGAAGTTTTTAAACGGCCGATTGAACCGCATTCAGGGCACTCGATCTCTGCCGGAACTTCACCAGCGGGGATCTCAATAGGTGCTTTGCATCGGATGCATTTTATGGATTTCTTCTTCCCCTCGAGCCCGGTCGCAGACCCCGGTGAAAAGCCGCCTTCAATGAATGCCATCACCGCTTTGTAAACACAGGTTCCGTCGTCTTTTCCTCCCAGTTCTATAAGCTTTTCATAATCAGACTTGGGGATAACGATCTTGGTTTCGATTGTTTTTGAATTTTCCAGGGCGGCATTGAGCTTTTCCAGGGCCGTGGCGAGATTTGAAAATTTCATATCTCCGGCATCCATTTTTGCCTGAATTTTGCTTTTCAGATCCTCAACAGCAAGCCATTCCCCTTCATGGTCTATTTTGCCTGCTTGCAAATCAATATCACTCATATGTCCTCCTTTTCTTTTTGATCGATTCAGCAACTACCCGCATATTTCAGAAAAAACCAAACCGACTCTAACAAATCTTTGTATTATTGTCTATCAATATCATTGTTAACTCAACTGGAAAATATCGCTAGATTGCAAGGTAAAACAGCATCTGCGTTGACGTTTATCCGGTCGCTATTTTTTTTACGCTGACAAATGCCAAAAGGTAAGCTGCGGCCCCGCAGACTACAATTGTTGAAATGCCGAAAGTGAGCGCGATTTGGGCGGCGGCAATTGATGCTAAAACCGAAGCGCAGCCATTAGCCGCCCAGGCATAGGCCCGCTCACTCGGACTTTTTAACAAATACCGCATGCCCAGAGGAAAAGGCAGGCCCGCCAAAAAGCCCGCCGGAACGAGCAGCAGCATAGCAATCAAGTAGCGCATGATGATAGAAAGCCCGATGATGCGATGGATAAGCAGATCAAGGCCTAAAAAAACAAGGGCCAGCACGGCGATTAAGGCCGTCAAGGCTACCCGCAGGCTCCCAGGATCGATTCTTTGGGACCAGTATCCTCCCAAGCCGGAAGAAGCCAGAATCCCGGCGAGCACCACCGTAAAACTGACCACTGGATCACCGAAAACAAAGATATATTTTTTGATAAAGAAGAGTTCGATAAACATGAAGCCAGCGCCGACTGCCAAAAAATAAAGGATGTTGGCAAAGGAAGGTTTGGAGCTTTTTTTGCCGATTGTAATCAGTGGAAGTACCAGCAAGAGGGCCGCAACCACCAAGGCTTCGACAAAGACAACGGCAATGACGATTTCCCCGGACATAAAGAGAGAATAAAACCTGCTCCCTGTAATTTTGTAAAGCGCTTTTAATTGGAGCCATTTGAGAAATCTGCCGGGAAAAGGACGGCTGTCGGTCTGAGGAGCGACGTCCAACGGATATGTTTTAAAGTAGTCTTTTGCGGCTCCCAGGCGGTAGGCTTCCGCCAGACGATTGATTTCAAGAAAATGAAAAGGCGCCTCAAATATATTGAATCGGTTGGCCTCACTGCTGGCAAGGCCTTGAAGGTAAACCAGGTCAAAATTGCGATTGCGGGCAAACTCTTTAAGCACTTTATTATCGGACAGAGGCTGGACTGAAACAATCAGGGTAAAGGTGCTCCAGTTCCGCAGCATAGCGATATGATGCCCAGTCTTCTCGATTCCAATAGATCTGAGACTTTCATATGCTGTAGCCCACATACGGATTGAATCTGCCGGTGGAAGAAGTAGTTTGCGCGCGATGATGAGAATTCCATCTTCTTTCAAATGGCTCAGGTATTGTGTGAACGCTTCAATGGTAAACAGGTATTCTTGAGCAAGGGCGGCTGAACCGGGAAGGGAAGTTCCCCAGCTTTCCACGTGGATGATCCTAAAATGTTTATCTGATCGGGCCAAAAAGGTGCGGGGGTGTTGGTTTGCTACAGAAACCCTATAGTGGTCTCGAATCAGGCGGGCAATTTGAGGATGCTCTTGAACAATGGTGATTTCTGCGGCGTCGGCGGCCATGGCGCAGGGAATACTCAGGCCTCCGCCGCCGTGCTGAATGAGGAGAATATTTTCGGGATCGGGAGCCAGCAGATATCCTGCGTAGGGGAGTGTGAAACTGGCAAATCGTTCCTGTGCCGGATGCAGCAGATTATAAAAAACAAAAGGCTCGTCTCCGTCTTTTAAGGTCACCCACTGACTGGGAAGCGTATTAGTATATTTAAGGCTCAATCCCGGTGCGGAGCGGATATAGGGGCTTTTAACGCTGTCGATTCTACCCCTTATGCCGGCAGTGGTTGCGGTTATCCGGGTGTCAGGGAACTGGAGCATTTGGCTAACGGCTTTGTACGGCGAAGGTTTTATTTGGATCAGGCTGCCGGCGGCTAGAATGATCAGGCCGGCAATCATAAAAATTCCAAGACCGGATGCCTGCATAACGAATCGTTTCTTGCGAAAGATGCTTGCAGTTGCAATATGTTTCGCGGCCGGCTCAGGTTCTGGCCAAAACACAATTATCAAAGGGATAAGGGACGTAAAGATGACAAGCCTGCCTTCGCCGAACAAGGGAAGAAGTGCAATCGGAAGAATCGCACCACAGGCTGAACCGGCCATGCTGGCGCAGTAAACAAGACCGGTTTTTTCCGGAATATAAGCATAAGCAACCGCAACAATGAGTCCGGTAAAGAAGAACGGCAGCGCCAAAAGAAGGTAGGCGATCAGCAGGTAAAGCGTCTGAACCGGCTCCAAAGGCAGCCTGAAGTAATCGAGTGGAAGTTGATTCAGAACGATAAATGCAGCGATTGCGCTGACACTATAGAGAATAACGACGGCTTTTATCCAATCGGCAGTGGTAAATCTTGCGCCCCAGTCTTTTTGACGTGTATTCAGGATATTCAGAAAAGTGCCGCTGGCGGCAAATCCAAAGAGGGCTATACTGATAACCATAAAGGAAAGATGGTTCCATTGTGTAATAGAGAAAATTCTCGTAAGGAGCACTTCAAAAGTAAGCGCGGAGAGTGAAAGCAGAAATGCAGCAATGAATATCATGGAAAGTCTTTCCGAGATGTTTTTGATGATAAATTCGGGCTGAGGGCGTGGCCGGTCATGGGGACGAAGAGGACCCCGGTGATTTGCCTGAGGGAATAGTCTTCTTTGTTTTTGGTTACAAGGGAAAGGTTTTGATAAGAGAATGGGTTGCCCAGAGGCAAAATAAGTCTTCCACGGTCTTTAAGCTGCTTAAGAAGAGGCGGCGGAATGTGGTCGATGGCGGCGGTAAGCATGATGCAGTCAAAGGGTGCTGCTTCAGCCCAGCCGAAGTAGCCATCGCCATGGCGGATTTGAACGTTATTAAAACCGATTGACTGCAATAATTTATCGGCCTTTTCGAAAAGCTTTTCCTTGATTTCGATGGTGTAGACTTCTTTGGCAACCTTGGCAAGAATTGCAGATTGATAACCGGAACCGGTCCCGACTTCCAAAACACGCTCGTCACCTTTGATCTGCAGGTTTTCCGTCATGAGAGCGACGATATAGGGCTGGGAAATAGTCTGCCCCTGGCCGATAGGAAGAGGATGGTCATCGTATGCCTGGTTGACAAGTTCTGCGGGCACAAAAAGATGCCGGGGTACTGCAGTCATGGCGCTGAGGATTTTTTGGTTTGAAATGCCGCGCATCCGTATCTGATAATCTACCATTTTTTTTCTGGCCTTCCGGTATTTGGGAGTATCTCCCGGCCTTGCGGATATAAAGAGCACAGGGCAAAGTATGAAGATCAAAACAGTAAGGAAGGATCTTTTCATGGTGCGACTCCTGTTCCGGATCGGATACACCTCAATTAGGTAGAATAATGTCTTTTAAAGGGCAAATCAACAACCTTTTTATTGCCGGCCGGATCCTCGAGTTTATTGAACTGCACAGCGCTCGCTAACCCCGC
>JAQBHK010000220.1:0-4332 GCA_032127815.1 Desulfobacterales bacterium | reverse complement strand
TGGGAAGTTTTTGAAAGTTTGTACTAACCACGAAGACCACGAAGGAGAATCAAAAGCACTTCAGTGCTTTAAACATTACATTTGAACCGTGTGCAGAACACCCGGTTTTAGGCAAACAATAAAGTTAAAGAAATCTTCGTGTTTCTTCGTGTACTTTGTGGTGAAAAAAATTGCCATTGAATCAAGAATAAATCTTGTAAATCCTGTAGATCCTGTCAAATATACATTATGCCCGGCTACACTTTTGGAAAACTATTCAGAATTACAACCTGGGGCGAGTCTCACGGCAAAGGCGTTGGCGTCGTCATTGATGGTTGCCCCCCCCAAATACCCCTAAATGAAGAGATCGTTCAGTCCATGTTGGACCGCCGCCGACCGGGCGGTTCACCTGCAAGTACCAGCAGACAGGAACCGGATCGAGCGGACATCATGTCGGGCGTTTTCGAGAAAATGACTACCGGAACACCAATTACGATCATGGTCGCAAACAAAGATGCCGACTCCAAAGCTTATGAGCCCTATGCTGATCTATTTAGACCCGGTCACGGCGATATAACTTATATGGCCAAATACGGTATACGTGATTGGCGGGGGGGCGGCCGGGCTTCGGCGCGGGAAACCGTGGCAAGAGTAGCGGCCGGAGCTGTTGCCAAGGCTCTGCTTGAAACAAAAAAAATTGCAATATTTGCCTACACAATAGAACTCGGCGGTATCAAAGCAATAAAGCGTGATCTTAATATGATCGATAAAAATGTGTTTTGCTGCCCTGATATGGATGCTGTTGCCAAGATGAAAGAACGTGTTGCCAGTGTTCGCAAGCAGGGAGATTCCATCGGCGGAATAGTGGAGATTTTGGCAAGAGGGGTTCCCAGCGGTCTTGGGGAGCCGGTGTTTGACAAGTTAGATGCAGATCTGGCCAAAGCTTTGATGAGTATCGGTGCGGTTAAAGGGGTTGAGATCGGTTCCGGATTTGAGGCTTCAGTGATGCTGGGATCTGAAAATAATGACCCCATAACTCCTCAGGGTTTTGACAGCAACAATGCCGGCGGCATCCTTGCCGGAATTTCCAGTGGAGATGATATTGTTATCCGAGTTGCAGTTAAACCGATACCTTCGATTGATATTGAACAAAAGACCATTGACGTTGCGGGAAACCCCGGAACAATTTCAGTAAAGGGTCGTCATGATATTTCAGCCATCCCTCGCATTAATGTTGTATGTGAAGCCATGGCAGCTCTGGTCCTGGCAGACCATCTTCTAAGACAGCGGGCAATTCAGCACATAGAATCATCATAGTGTTGGTTTAAAAACATTTTCCATTCACAGCGCCAAATGTCATTGCAGTTTATGTTATTGGCTTGCCGTTTCACTTCTATTATCTGACAGGATCAACAGGATTCACACGATCTTTTTCTCAGCTTCCAGGTAAAGCTGAGAAAGGCATATTGTTTTTTCAGGAACGAGGCGAGACCTTTGAAAGATGTTCAATTTTGTTCAAGGCCAAGGCAGGCGAAAATATTAACCACAGACATACATCGAGTATTTTGAGGATTGAAATTTGAGCCTAACGCCGGGATTGGACAAAAGGGGGCGTTTTGCAAAGGTTTCGAGATCAATGCCCATCTAGCTGTGCGTGCTTGCCCAATATTTTGTGCGTAATCGATAGCATCCCCTAAAACGACACTCCCTGAACTCAAATTAATCTGATTTGACGACACAATTTATTTGGAACATTTCAGTTTCCAATAATTGTTACATTGTGATTTTTAAAAGCTTTCTCATACCCCGGCATTCTGGAAAATCTTCCTCCTTCTGATATTATCTGCCACCTATTAAATACTGGCATAGTTCTTGATAGTAGTTGTAAGATCGGTCGCCCCTTAACCTGTTTTGTTATTGTATTCAAATTATTAAACATTAATCAAAAAAGGAGGAAGTTATGAAACAGTTAAAGAAAGTGGCATTGTTGTGTATGGCCGTTGCGATCATGATGGTTCTTGCTGGTCCTATTGGGGCAGAGGATTCCGGAAAGATAAACTTGAACAAGGCCACCGTGGAAGAACTTGCTCAGCTTAAACGTATCGGGACAAAGTATGCAGAACGAATCGTAAAACACCGAGAGGAAAACGGCCCCTTTAAAACTACCGAAGACATTATAAAGGTTCCCGGTATCGGACCCAAGACCTTTGAGCTAAACAAGGACCTCTTAGCAGTGGAATAAAGATTAAAAATGGCGACTTGATCGGAACACATAAAAGGGTGCCGCAATAATGCCTCACAGAGCATCCGGTAAAAAAACTTGACTCTGGGTTGCCACACAGCAATCCGGAGCCAAGTTCCATCCAACTTTTTACAGGATATTATACAACCTGAGAATCACAGCAGATTATCGCGAATCCGCATCCGGATTAATTGAATTGCTCGAAAACAGTGGTGTTTTATTAGATACAACAAAGATCCCTTATGGAGATTACATCATTAATGATGTAATAACCGTCGAGCGCAAGACTGCCAAAGATTTTCTTATATCAATCATTGATGGGCGTCTATTCAAACAATTATCAAATCTAAAAAAATATTGTACAAATCCGATTCTTCTTATTGAAGGCAATCCTTACAAAACTGATCATAAATTTGACAGAATGGCTATCAAAGGAGCCCTAATTTCAGCTCAAACAATATGGTATGTTCCAGTTATCTTTTCTCGTTCTAAAGAAGAGTCCAGTGATATTTTATTGATGATCGGCAGGCAGATTGAAACCTGCATTGATGTAGTACCACTTAGAGGCGGCTATCGACCTAAAAGACTAAAGTCAAAGCAATTGTACATATTACAAGGCCTCCCTCAAGTTGGGCCAAAGCTTGCAAAACGCTTAATGAAACATTTCAATTCTGTTACAAAAGTCATGAATGCATCTGTTCAGTCTTTAACCTCGGTTGATGGCATCGGAAAAGACACTGCCGAAAAAATAAGGGCAGTTCTGGACGCTGAAGTACTATGAATCGCATTCTACATATAAAATCGCGAAGCGATTTTATTTAGCTTGACATATAATCCAAGTTGTGTTCAATTCATGAACAGACCAAGCGTAACCACCTATAACTTCACACCATATACACAAAATACAGTTTGCTCACCCTAGGGTATTATTTGCAACCCACCATGCGGAGCTATGTATTTAGCCAAAAATATCCTTCTTGATTTTCTTTCGCCTCTTTTGAAATTGCAATATATTCAATAAAACCGTTACTTTAAAAAGTCAATGATCCGTGATGGAATCAAATTGCAGGATAATGATCTGGAAGATTTTAAGTTTTTTGAGCAAAATGTTGTTGAATATCTAAATAAAAATCCTTTGTGAATAGAGACCGTTGAACTGCATAGTGCGCGTATTCCCCGCAGAAAGCGGGGCAACTCGTAACCCGCAAACCCTCAATCTACAAGTCCGCAAACCGTAACCCGCAACTAAAGCCTGTTGGAGCGAAGCGAAAATCCAACTGAAAGCGGGGCAACAAGTATCCAGCAACAAGTAACAAGCTCCCGGAAGAATGGACAACCAAGACATACGCACATTAAAGATTCTTGAAGAAATCGACAAGAAAAATGCTCCCAGCCAGCGCGCATTGGCAAAAGAGTTAAATATTTCCCTGGGACTTGTCAATTCGTTTGTTAAACGCATGGTACAAAAGGGTTACTTCAAGATCACCAATACACCAAAAAATCGGGTCAAATACATCCTTACACCCAAAGGTGTGGCCGAAAAGACACTGCTAACTTATAAATACATTCAGTATTCCTATCAATTTTACAGAGAGACCCGCCGGAAACTGAGCGATATATTCCATGACCTTGAGTCTCAAGGAATCCGGCGCATAGTTTTATACGGCGCCAATGATTTTACAGAGATTGCCTATCTCTCGATACAGGAGACTCCTATTGAAATGGTGGCTGTGGCGGATGATGAAAAGATCGGTGAAAAATTTTTGGGAAACCTCGTGATTGGTTCTTCCAGGCTCAATTCGCTTTCCTTCGACAGAATTCTTATCTCATCCTTGAATTCAAATGATGCGGTTGTAGATAAAATATTGGGGAAAGGAATTTCTCGCAACAAATTGATCGTGATCGAATGAAGTTTTATGGAAACCGATTTGTTCATGAATTAGAAAAACCACGAGACTTTTTATGAAGCCGTCAATGCTAAGCAAAGATCGTTTGCAGAATAATTTTGCTAAAACTTTTGAACTTATTGATACGTGCTTCAAGCTTAAAGAAGCATATCTGAAGCAGAAACATCCTAAAGCCTCACAGTTGGAAATTGATGAAATGATTTG
>JAQBHK010000219.1:0-2783 GCA_032127815.1 Desulfobacterales bacterium | reverse complement strand
ATCTCCCTGCCGTTGTTAAAATTATATTAAGCAAATCATGTGCCAAAAACAACACCACGGCACAATTGATTAATTTTATATTGATATCAATATGATAAAATAAAAAGGGATGGGTGCGGTTTTGTCTGAACAACAGGCGGGTGTATATAAAAATATAGGTTCGGATAAAAACAATAAAAAAATAGGATGTTATTTCAATATGTTTAAAAGCGTATAATAAAATATACGGGCGTATAGTTATTCATACGATTTTAAATCGGCTGTGAATTTGCTGTAAGATTATGCTTTTTAATCAAGGAGGAAAAATTGGAGCGCTGCATACCCACCTGCCTGGCTGCCTGGGTGACATTCCATTTTGCATTCTTCAGCGCTTTTAAGAGAAATGCTTTCTCAATGGGACTATAGTCTTCATCGATGATGGTCTGTTTGGCAGCTTTGAGTTCGGCAAGGGTTTTAGGTATCGCACTATAATGCCTATGCGTCCCCATTTGAAGATTGCTTGCAAGATGGCGATAATAAAAAATGTCGTCATCGCACATGATGATCAGACGCTCGATCACGTTTTTCAACTGGCGGACATTTCCAGGCCAACCATAATGAATCATGGCTTCCAGCGCATCATTTGAAAATCCCTGGACTCGACGGCCCATTTCCTTGCTGAAGATACGCAGGAAGTGGTAGGCGAGTTTGGGAATATCATCTTTTCTTTCTCTCAGGGGCGGAATATAAACAGGGAACACATACAACCGGTAAAACAGGTCCTCCCGAAACTGGCCGTTTTCGACCATGGTTTTTAAATTTTGGTTTGTGGCTGCAACAATCCGCATATCGGATGTTTTAATGTGGTCTCCACCCACTGGTTTATACTGTCGGGTCTCCATGGTCCTTAAGAGTTTCCCCTGGACCTCCAGGTTCAGATTCGAAATTTCATCCAAAAAGAGTGTGCCACCGTTTGCGATTTCAAATACACCCGGCTTATCTTTCAGTGCGCCTGTGAAGGCGCCTTTCACATGTCCGAACAATTCGCTTTCAAGAAGAGAAGATGAGAAAGTGCTGCAGTCCACAACAACAAATTGCCTGGTTGCACGGTTGCTGTGAGCGTGGATGGCGTTGGCGAAAAGCTCTTTTCCGGTTCCGCTCTCTCCTTCCAGCAATATCGTAGTCTCCGTGGGTGCGGCTTTTCGAATTTTATGAAAAATCCTGGTGAGCGCAGGGTTTTCTCCCACGATGTTGCTGAAATTGAACTTTTCGAAAAGCTGTTTTCTGAGGGCAAGATTCTCTTCGGTGAGCCGTTTGTTTTGAATGGCCTTTTTGACTGCCAGGATCAACTCATCATCTGAAAAGGGTTTGGAAAGATAGTCAAATGCGCCGATTTTCATAGCATCCACGGCATTTTGGACAGATGCGTATCCGGTCATGATGATGACGTTCATTTCCGGCTTGTCTCGACGCACTTCCTTTAAACCTTCCATACCGTCCATGTCCGGGAGTTTGAGATCGAGTAATACCAGATCATAACTTTCGCGTCGGATTGCATCGAGACCCTGTTTGCCTCTGATAAATGTGTCGACGGTATACCCAAGATCCGAAAGCACCAGCTTGCACCCGCTGCAAATGGTTTCTTCATCGTCGATAATGATGATAGTACCGGGAGATGGAACGGATTCCATATCAGACATCGGATGTTAATACCTCCTCTAGTATCCGAGTATCGGCAATGTAATGGAGAATCGGCAACCTTTTTCAGAAAGGTTTTGTACGATGAGGCTTCCCTGATGGTTTTGTGTGATGCCATAGCTGACAGGGAGACCAAGTCCGGAACCGCTCGTCTTGGTTGAGAAAAACGGATCAAAAATTTTGATTAAATTTTCCGGCAAAATTCCGGGGCCGTCGTCGGTGAAATGGATGATTACGTTTTCATTAGCAGGGTCCACGAGGGATTCAACCGTAATCGTTCCCCTTTTGTCAATGGCTTGAGCAGCGTTCAGCAGCAGATTTACAAAAACTTGTTGGATCTGATTTTCATCTAGCATGATGTCGAAAATCTTATCCGACAATTTTTTTCTGATATTGATAAACCGTAAGTTGAATTCATTTTCCAAAATGCCGATGGATCGCTCGATGATCATATTCACGTTGGTCATTTTCTTTTCGGGTTCTTTTTCCCGGCTGAATTCCAGGAGACCCTGAATGATATCCTTGCATCTTTTGGTTTCCCGCATGATGATGCCCAGCCCTTCTTTAAACGGACCGTCTTCCGACGCTTTTTTATGGAGATTGGAGGTGTATAGCAGAATGGCGGCCAAAGGATTGTTGATTTCATGCGCAATGCCTGCGGCCATGCGACCCAACGCCGAGAGTTTTTCCGTCTGAAGGGCCAGCTGTGTGTATTTGTTGCGATGTGCTTCAAACCGGGCTTTATCAATGGCGCAAACACATTGTTCGCCGAGTAATACGAGGAATTGGACTTCTTCTTTTGAAAACTTTTTGACCGTTTCAAAGAAAATTCTCAAGATACCGAAGATGCAGTCTCCGAATCTAAGCGGCACGTCCACCATAACCTTGATGCCTTCCTTGGCGGCTTCTTCAGGATACTTTACCCGGGGATCATTTAAGACATCCTTGATGATAATGGCCGTGTTTTTATCATATAAGTCGCGTATCAGTTCTTTTTGGGTCACCGGACCTTTAGACAGATACGCTTTACTTAATCCATAGGCTGCATTGAGTTCCAGTTGGTCGGTATCCAAATTCAAAATTCGTAATAGGGCACCTTTGGCATT
>JAQBHK010000218.1:0-3885 GCA_032127815.1 Desulfobacterales bacterium | reverse complement strand
CCATCCGGGTACATATACCGCATCAAAACCGGACATCTGGCGGGTCCGGACCACAAAATCTTTTAAAATCTTGTTCAAGGCCGTGCCGATATGGATATTGCCATTGGCATAGGGCGGACCATCATGAAGGATAAATTTTTTGCGTCCCTCTGAAGCAGTTCTGATTTTTTGATAGAGCTTGCCTTGTTCCCAAGTATGGATTTGATCCGGTTCCCGCTTGGCCAGATTGGCCTTCATTGGAAACGCCGTTACCGGAAGGTTCAGCGTTTTCTTATAGTCCATTAAATGTCCTCCAACTTTCCTGAATATAATTAAAGTTTTATTTTCTAATATGTAAACACGGATGTGTCAAGAAAATCGTGTACCCAAATTCCGACATTGATTTCGGGTGAGGAGTCTTTTAAGTGGCCATTGCCTCAAAAAATGGGTTTGCACTGCAATGCCGCTGCCTTTCGGGTGCTCGATTTATGTGTCTATCTTTAAATCAACAATAAAACCCAGTTTCTGGGCGCACCGCTCCTCTCTATTGTCACAGATCGATTTGTTTTGAGCAACTTTACGTTTGGGCAAATTCCCAGATCCGTAAACGGATTTCATCAAAAAGCACATGAAACCTGCGATTAACCTTTAAATATACCCGGTTGGCGTGGTCTACCACCTTGCCCGCTGTCTGAAAAAGACGCCAGCGAAGGGTCTGAACCTGATGCTTATGCCAGCCGACAGTTAATGTCTTAAGCACAAATAATCGGCAAATGTTGTACGCCATGGCCCCGATCCGAAAAAACACCGCATTGGCCACGGTCTGCCCACACGGCATCCGCTCCATGCCAAAGCCAAGCTTAAGCTCCTTAATCCGATTCTCGCTGCACTCGCCCCGCTGATGATACCAGTCCATCACCATTTCGGCTACCTCCGGCCGGTTCGATGCCATCGCCGTATAGCGCAGCTTCATGTTCTCCTCTGCAAACAACCCCTGTTGATACGGCCGGCGTACCACGATCAACCGAAACGCGCTCTTTGTCCGGTTCATGCAATGCACCGTCTCGGCAATGTGGCCCCCACGGTAGGGCCGCCACTCACCCTCCGGCAATGACTCGATCGCCCGTACCACCGCCTCGTCCAAATCCGCCCCAATGGCAAATTGCATCTCTTTTTCATCACAAAAATTGAAAATGTCGGCCTGATACGAGGCCGCGTCCGCACGCAGCGCCTTAACCCGCTTGCCCCCGGGCATCTGCTCGATGCAATACTTTATAAACTCAAGATTCCGCGTACCGGGCGACTCATTGCCCTCGCGAAACTCATCGCCCACTATTAACCCGTTCTCGGCTAAATTCCCCACAATCGGCATATAACCGGTATACCCCTTGTATGTCACCGCCGCCGCCTCCTTCTGCGACTCAATCCCGGTCGCATCGATGTCCAGCGTATACTCCTTAAGGCCGTCGTACTTTAACCCCCGCTTCAAAAACCGACGATTGGCTGACGCAAGACCCTCCAATCCTCTACTTTCCCCCATCCGTCGTAGCCAGTCCCCAGCCGCGTCCGAAGACGGAATCTGCCCAAGCGGCAATACCTCCCTTAATCCCTCATCGCTCCGGATCTCGCGGATATCCTCTAAACTGCGTCCGCCCCCAGTAAGCATCAATACCAATGGAAACACATATTCACTGGCCTGATAGCCCGCTCCACTGCCGGGTTCAGGCATGCGCCGGTCGATGACCCTTAATAAATCCAGACCGATACAAAATTCCCCTAATAACGCTAACCCTGCATGCGATGTGATCGTGTCTCGGGTCACTTCTAACTTGAATGGTAATACCGTTTGGTGTATCATCTTTTTTAACCTCGTTGGTTACGGATTATCGGTGACTTTTGCTAAATCGATCTTACCGAATTAACAAGGTTTTTCAATTGTTTTCTTCTGCAAATATCAACTCAATCTCGGATCTACGGTGGGAAAACGATGAATTTAGCTGGACTCTTGCTGAAAAGGATGTAAAAATATTTTCAAGTCATATTTTTAGAACGAGGGCAGGTGATGGGCTTATTAAATGGCGTCAGATTTAACCTGAAAGGATTCTGGCTGGGACTAAAAACGCCGAAACTGCTGGTCCTGGGCCTGGTGCGGTTTGTCGTGGTCGTCATCCTGACCGGGTTGGGTGTCGGACTGCTGCTTTTTTATCATCAGGAAATCATGAACCTCCTAGGGGCGAAGCCTGAAAGCCTATGGATTCTCTGGCTTTGGCATTTGCTGTCATGGATTCTTGCCGGGGTGCTGGTAGCACTGGCGGCTATCATTTCCTATCTGGTTTCCCAAATACTATTCAACGCCGTTATAATGGACTATATGTCCCGCATTACCGAACAAACGATCAGCGGCCGGACAAAAGAGCCCGCCGGCTTACCCTTTTGGCAGCAGTTCTTTTTTTTGATTTGGCAGGAAATTCCAAGAGCAGTCCTGCCGGTTTTGTTATCGCTGGTACTGATGGCACTGGGCTGGCTGACACCGCTGGGTCCGCTTTTTACCATCATTGGCCCGGCTGTTGCCGTCATTTTTATCGCCTGGGACAATACGGACATTATCTCTGCCCGGCGGCGGGAGCCGTTTAAAAAACGGTTTGTCTATCTGCTGAAAAACATACCCTTTCACCTGGGGTTCGGCCTGCTGTTTCTGGTGCCGGTGCTCAACCTTGTCTTGCTGTCCTTTGCACCGGTGGGGGCAACCCTTTATACCCTGCAGTTGCATCAAAAACATGATAAGGAATAGAAAAAAGAACGGTAACAGGTTAATGGGACAATTCTGGACCTATTTCCGGGATGAACTTTTGGCGACATCTCAAGCAAATAAAGTGTTTCGTTGAGGCTGAGCGGCTGAGCCATTGGGGAGGAATATATGAGTGCTGGCAATTTAGATGATAAGATAATGAATGTGTTTAAATCGTTTCTTGACGAAGTTTTAGCCGGATATCGGCAGCCGCTGCATTCCGTGTATATCACCGGCAGTGCGCTTACGGCGGATTTTGACCCCGGGCTCTCGGACATTAATTCCGTTTTTGTTTTAAAACAGATGGACCTGCAATTTCTTTCCGTTTTGGCGCCCCTGGGTAAGAAGCACGGCAAAAAGGGAATTGCAGCGCCGCTGATCATGACACCGGATTACATCAAAAGGTCGTTGGATGTATTTCCGATTGAATTCTTAAACCTGAAACTGCTTCAGCACAAAGTTTTGGGTGAAGATATTTTTCGGGATATTGAAATCAAGCAAACCGATCTCCGATATCAGTGCGAGCGCGAACTCAAGGTCAAACTGATCGGTCTCAGGCAAGCCTACATCCGGTCGGCCGGCGACCGCAAGGTGCTTTCGGAAAATATAATTGCATCAATCCCCGCATACATCCCCTTATTCCGGGCGATTATTTTTCTTTTAGGCAAAGAGCCACCCATCAACAACAGCGAAGTCCTCGCGACGCTGCATGAACTGACGAAGATCGATACAGGAGCGTTTCAGGCAGTATTGCGACATAAAAAAGAGAGAAGCCGTTTGTCACTGCAAGAGCTGGATTCGCTTTTCAGAGACTACTATAATGCGACCGAGAAGCTGGGGGACATTACCGATGCGGCTGTTGCATAAACTGATCATTCTAATCGCCGCGGGATGGCTATGTCTGGCAGCGGCATCTCCGGCAGAGAGTGTAACGGTTCCGGAAAGGCCGGCGCGATATGTCGTGGATCTGGCCGGGGTTATTGATGCAGAGACGGAAGCGAAATTAAATGGATATCTGCAGGAACTGGAACAGAAAACAACCGCACAGTTTATAATTTTGACAATCGAAAGCCTTGATGGCGAGTCGATTGAAGATGTGGCCTTAAAAGTCGCCCATG
>JAQBHK010000217.1:0-6948 GCA_032127815.1 Desulfobacterales bacterium | reverse complement strand
AATGCAGGACCTTCAAGAAATACGCGGAAATCGATTCGAAAAATTGAAAGGAAAGAGAAAAGGTCAATTTAGTATTCGAATAAATAATCAGTACCGCATTTGCTTCAAATGGGAAATGGAAAATGCAGTGGATGTCGAGATTGTCGACTATCACTGATAAAGGAGCCAGAAGATGAGTGAAACACATTACACTCCTGTACATCCTGGTGAAGTGTTGAAGGATGAGCTTGATGAGGTAGGTCTCACCCAATCAGCGCTTGCAAAACATATCGGGGTTTTGCCGAAAACAATTAATGAAATATGCCGTGGCAAGAGAGGCATAAGTGCAGAAATGGCAATGAAGCTTTCAAAAGCCTTGGGCGGCAGCCCTCAGTTTTGGTTAAATTTACAAAACAACTGGGAGATCAGTCAGATTGATGACACTGTTTATGAATCTATAAAACATGTTGCCGCATGAGGCCGGTATAACCTTGCTCTTGCAGCCGCTGAAATGGGGGTCGGGCTGAAAGCGCCGATTAAAACCGGTAAAGGATAGAGAATGAAAGAGTCTTATGGTGAAGGATTAGCAAACCACACCAGCCTCGAGTTATGCGGCAACTAACATCCGTCTGGAGCAGACGGCAGGAAAATCGCGGTTTAACGTAAAAATGTGTAGAAGTTCGGTACTATATATGGCCGCTGCTCAGGCGGGGCGATTCTTCCAGATATGATAGGGCATCTTCCGAAAGGGATATTGATAAGGTCGGATGCAACAGACTGAATTCATAACAAAGTTAAAGGACGGCACCTCTATTCTGATTCGTCTAAATGATCCATGTATCAAAGACTGCATCGTACAGGGATTTGATGAACTGTCGGCACAGTCAAGATATTTACGATTTTTCATACCGCTCAAAACACTTCCTGACGCCCAATTCAAAAATCTTACAGACATTGACAATGTAAATCGTGTCGTTGTGACTGCACTTGAAATCCAAGGGGACGAAAACCGTTGCATAGGTCTTGCGCGATATTTTCGCTTAGATGAAGAACCGGATGTGGCGGAATTCGCGGTTACAGTTATCGACGAATTTCAAAAGCGAGGCGTGGGAATGATCTTGCTAAATGCACTCATGGACCGTGCACGTGAGAATCGTATTCGTGTGTTTAGAGGCAGCGTTCTTGTATCTAATTATCACATGATCAGGATCTTGAAAGGCCATAAGGCCAAGTTCAGCAACGAGGGGAATGGTTCTTTACGCTTCGACTTGGAGATAGACTAACAATAAATTTAGATAAATCTCTATTGTTGATAGGTCTTATGGGAGTTGGGGAAAAGCCCGTTGAATAGTAAAGCGAATGGGCCGGGCCAAGACAAGCATTTGATAACAAAGGACATGTAGATAAAAAGAGGGCTTAAAACAGGGCGATAACGGTTTTTTTGGCCCTAAAATAACGGAAATAGGGAGACGCGGTTGGCAAGAGCGAAACGTCATATATAAAATGTATTATTTTTGGTGAATTCACCATATACAGATAAATCAGCGATGAAGATATTTGAGTTGACATACGAGAACCTGGTCGAAGAACTCGCCCGCAAATACGGAAAAGGTGAATATCATGCCGCGGCCATTTTCCGCCAGCTTTACGGCCGGATGAATACTGATATGGCCGCTTCGCAGGATATGGCCGCTTCCGGGGAGTTTGCCTCTCTATTTTGCCGGGCGGTCGAGACGGAAACCGGCCGGGTGGTCAGAAAAAAAGAGCAGGAAGGGGTTGTCAAGTTTGTAACGCGGTTTTCTGACGGCCTAGCGGTGGAATCGGTTGTCATTTCCATGGTACGGCACAAAACCGTTTGCGTATCCACTCAGGCCGGGTGCCGGATGGGGTGCCGGTTTTGCGAAACCGCCAAAGAAGGGCTTTCGCGCAACCTTACCGTCCAGGAAATTGTGGGGCAGGTGTATGTCGCCCGCAAAAATTTCGGATCCGATGTGCGTAACATTGTTTTCATGGGAATGGGTGAACCGTTTGACAATTATGATAATGTCATACAATCGATCGATGTTGTCAGCGACCAGCGGGGTCTGGATATTGCCCGGCGACGTATTACGGTATCGACCGCCGGGCTGGAAGCGGGCCTCAAAAAGTTTGCCGCTGACGGCATGCCGCATGTCAAACTGGCGATCTCTTTGAATGCCTCCAATGATCGTTTGCGCTCCGAGCTTATGCCGGTCAACAGGGCCTTTCCCATGGACAAACTCAGAAAATTACTGCTCGGATATCCGTTGAAAAAAAAAGACACATTCATGATTGCCTATGTGCAGATTCCGGGGGTCAACGACCGGCCGGAACATGTTTTGGAACTGGCACAATACCTTGCTCTGCTGCCCGCAAAAGTGAATCTTATTCCATTTAATCCGGGCACGGATTCGCTCTACCGCCCCCCCACCGCAAAAGAGACGGAAACCTTCCGGGACCTCTTGATAGAGAAACGGGTCAATATCCAGAAGCGGACAACAAAGGGAAAAGATCTCATGGCCGCCTGCGGACAGCTGGGCGGAGAAGCGGGTCAGGCCTGTTTCTAATTGAATTTTCTGGCTGGTAAGAAAGCTAAGATGACTTCTCGTTTTGCACGAATGCCGTCTTTAGTTCGCTCCATGAGGCCCATATCTATCAATTTATTGATATCTCGAACCAGGGTTTTTCTGGTTTTCTTAGCATAGGCAGCGGCCATTAGATTGTGCCTCACCCAGGGAGATCCATGTTGCGAATTCATCACGTTTTAGGCTTTAATAAGCCTAAGGCTTATTAAGCTTTAGATTTTAGGTAATTAAAATAGGTAATTGCAGATTTTAGGTGTTGCGCAACCAGACGCCTAACGCGCGCTGAAAGGCTTGTCCAGCGGCCGGTGGGTGAATTGTTTCTTTCCGCCGGCGTAGTCGGCCACTACCTGTCCGCTGCCTTTGAGCTGCCACTTGTAGATCAGCAGGCCCTCCAGTCCGACCGGGCCACGGGCATGGATCTTGTTGGTACTGACGCCCACCTCGGCACCGAGACCGTAACGGAAACCGTCGGAGAATCGTGTGCTGCAATTCCAGAAAACATTGCCGGAATCGCACAGGTTCATGAACATGGCAGCCGACTCGGGGCTGCCGGTCACAATAGCATCCGTGTGGCCGGAACCGTAAAAATTAATGTGGTCGAGGGCCTCTTTAAGGCTGCCGACAATTTTAACGCTCAAAATAGTATCCAAATATTCCGTTTGCCAGTCTTTCTCCCCGGCTTCGGCAACATCGATAATCGACCGGGTTTTGGCGCAGCCCCGGATTTCCACATCATACTTCTCTAAAGCTTGCTGCAGCCCGGGAAGAAACTTTGCGCCGACAGCCTCATGTACCAGCAGCGTTTCCATGGCATTACAGACCGCCACATACTGACATTTGGCATCAACTGCAATCCGTGTAGCCATGTTAAGATCGGCAGTAGCGTCCACATAAACGTGGCAGATTCCATCGGCATGACCCAGCACCGGAATTCTGGAATGATCCATGATGTAACGCACGAATTCATTGGAACCCCTGGGAATAATCAGATCGATTAACTGGTCGAGCTTCAGCATGTCATTAACGTCTTCGCGCGTTTCCAGCAACTGGAGCCAGCCATCGGGAATACCGGCCAGCCTGGTGGCTTCGCGTATGACGGATGCCAGCATGTGGTTGGTGTTGGCCGCTTCCGTGCCGCCTTTAAGCAGAACGGCATTGCCGCTTTTCAGACACAGGGTTGAAATTTGCACCAGGGCGTCGGGGCGGGATTCGAAGATAACGCCGACAACACCGATGGGACAGCTCACCTTATAAAGCTCCAGGCCGACGTCCATCTCGATAGCCGCCAGAGTCTCCCCCACCGGGTCTGACAACCCCATCAGGCTCTCGATGCCGGCAATTGCATCCGCAATCTTTTCTTCGTCAAACTTGAGCCGCTTGAGCAGCGGTGCCGCCAGATCGTTTTCCTCGCTAATGCGGAGGTCTTTCCGGTTAGACGCAACGATGGCCTCGCAATTAGCCTTCAACGCTTCTGCAATGCTTTTAAGCGCCTTTTGCTTTGTTGCTGTTTCAGCGGCGGCCAGCTGAATTGACGCCGTTTTTGCCGCTTGGGCTGTTTCTCGAATATCCATGTGTATCTCCACTGATCAGGTTACCGTCTAGAAAATGCTACATCTTGTTTAAAATAAATCATTTTTTTGGCATATTCAGGTATTAGTTAAGTAGCGAGGGTACATTGAATTGTCAACCAGTATGGCTGGAAAACTATTGAAGAAAAACTAAATGCGGAAACCGCAAAGGGGGATTTAGGGAAGTTTTTAATGAGTGAAGAAGAAACCTTTTCTTATTATTATAGACAATAAGAAAAATCCCAGTACAACCGTCCACGCAATGATATTACTGATCCGATCCATATCAAGCTCCTTTTTCTTATTCTTATGTTATCGGCATATTCCTGAAAAACTTTAATTCTGAACTTTCTTAGCCGCTTGTTTTGATGAAAAAGAACACATAAAGATGTGGATTGTATCCAAAATAGTTCCCAAAAACATGGACAGCCTGCAAATATTTTTGGGCAGAGTGAAAGGATCTGACAGATGATTTCGATTCGAATCAAACCGCAGGCGGGATAGCCTGGACGCATAATGAAAGGGAGCAAATCCGGGCTAAAGGATTCCCGGCGGCATAGGCGCCATATCTTCACCGCCCAGAACATAGCCGCCGTCAAGGCGCAGGACGCTGCCGGTCATAAAGGAGGCATCTTTGATCAAATAGCTTACGGCTTTAACTACATCTTCAATGGTGCCGATTCTGCCGCACAGGGTATGATCGATTAAAGCCTGTTTCTGGGTTCCGGTAAGTAGTTGCCAGCCTCTGGTTCCCGGGCCATGGCGGGTTTCAACCAAACCTAGCATGATTTCATTAACCCGTACCCGGGGAGCTCCCATGCGGGCCCAGGTTTCAGTCAGCAGCGCTATCCCCCGATTGGCCGCCGCATAACCGTCATTGAATATGTAACCGGCAGGACCGGAGCGCCCCACAATACCGGCAATAGAAGAAAGGTTGATGACCACGCCATCTTTAGAGGCCTTGAGATGTGGCAGAGCGGCATCAAACACCCATTGCTTAGCGCGCAGGGTGGTTTCCATTTCAAGATCCCACTGCTCTTTGACATACGATCCATGCACGACCGGCCAACCGCCCCGCTCGATATTATTGATTAAAATATCAAGCCCTCCGAAATGCTGCACAACTTTATCGATCAATTCCGGTATCTTTTCGGTCTTGAGCAGATTTGTCCGGACAATCAGATGGTCCTGGCCGGTTGCAGCAAAGTCCTGCTTCAGTTCATCCAGGCTCTCTTCCCAGTCAAAATAGTTTAAAGCGACCTTAACCCCGTCTTTAGCCAGGGCCAGTCCGATCCCCTTGCCGATTCCCTTAACAGCCCCCAGCACCAGGGCCACTTTACCTGTAATCTTCATAAAGTAACCTTTTTTAGACAGGGTTAACTTGATTTTACGGTGAAGACTCTGTTCTTTCTTTACGAGCCTTTATACACGAGTTTTATCCGCCTTTAGCGTGATCACACGGTTTAAAATCTGATTATCCATTGAGCGGCTTACCAGCGAAAACTTCCCGAAACCTGAAATATCTCGTATATCCCGTTAATCCTGGCAAGTTTCACCGAAAACCGTATCCTTTATCCATTGAAGGCCGACTTTCAACAAAACCAGATCATCATTATTGGCAGCCTCCAGAGTGTCGGGATCAAGTTCCCGGTCATCTAAAATCCCTTTTTCAAAGATATCTGTTCTGAATTGATCGAGATCGTAACAGGCCGTGCGAAACGCCAGACTTGCCTTACTATCCAACTGATCCGGCATCAGGCGATTCTTCAGGCTGATGATCTCCAGCATCATATCGTTCATTTGATTATAAATTGCAAGCTCCTGACCCTTGAGCCACTCTCCGACGGTCTGGGTTTGTTCTTGCTCAAAACCCCGGCAATGCGCCTCTTGCAGTAGCAGGTACTGCTCGTTTATCCGACCGGTTTCCCGCGACCGTGATACAATGCGCGCCAGCGGATAGGCTCGGCATGACGATGGGCGATCTTCGTAAACGCCGCATCCCTTTGAAGTAACAAACGGGCATTTTAGTTCTTTATCATAATTTGGCTTGAGCGTAACGATCGGAAGCCCGGATTCGGGGCCTGTGTACTGCACGGTGTAACGCTGCAAAAAAAGGGTAGAGGAAAGGTTCAGGCGGTTTTTGAGGCGCAAGATGTCATACGGAGTCAGATACTGGTTTAACTCTTTGCAGCATTCATTAAAACAAGGCACCCTCTTTGAGCATGAAAACCTGAAGGTGTCGCTTATCGCAAGGGGAGTCATGTTATTGTCATTATTCATAATCAGTAATCGGTGATCAGTGACCAGTTATCGGTTAACAGTATCAGAAACCGGCAACCAGCGACGAGAGGTCAGTAACCAGTGAGCAGTAAGAAGTATCCAGTATCTAGCATCCAGCTACCTGTAACCCGCAACCCGCAACCCGCAACCAGCATCCAGTATCATCCATCTTTATGTCAACATTAAAATACTTCCAATGAAAGGTACCTAACTGTCTTGAAATCTTACCATAGTGCCACATAGTATCATGTGTTTCAAAAGGGCAGTAGCTTTTAGCACTATACGACATTCATGTCCTGAACATTTTTTAAGAATATGAATGCTTTTCAGCACAATATATAGTGCTCAATCGTATGCGGTCATCCAGATATCGTTATCGGCCAATATGCATTTAAATACCCTAATATTTAAGAACTAGGTTTGTCCAAAAGTTCTTGACAAGCATAATGTTAATTGGTATTCAGATCCTTTGACTTTGCATGGTAAGCTATCTTCTTGATATTAAAGAATATATTTAT
>JAQBHK010000216.1:0-3366 GCA_032127815.1 Desulfobacterales bacterium | reverse complement strand
GATCGTTACGGAGATTAACTATGGGAAAAATAGTTGTTGTTTTAATGGCTATCGTTATGGCATTAGCTGCCTGCAGTTCGGTGCAGGAGGGTAAAGAGCTTTTTGAAAAAAAGTGCGTTAAATGCCATAAACTCGAAAAATCTTTAAGCGCGACCAAGGATTTGGCGGGGTGGGAAAAAACAACCAAGGCCATGATAAGATACTCTGACGGCGACATAACGGAAAAAGAGGCTAAAAAAATTGCCGAATACCTGGCCGGCAGAAGGTAACCGTTCAGGGGTTCAGGGTTCAAAGGTTCAGGGGTTCAGAGGTTCAGGGTTGATAAGCCCTAACAGGCTCAATTCAAAAGAGTTACGCTTCTATAGAGGCGGCAAGCAATTCGCACCCAATGGGTGCGATAGACCAATCCTGACATTGAGTTGTAACGTTAAGTAATGTCAAGATGTTATAACCTTTGAACCTTGAACCCTGAACCTAGAACCGATTAGTTTAGGGTAAAACCTTTGGAGTAGTGATCGATCAGCGGTCCGTCCTGTTGCCGGGTAACAATCAAACCCTCCACGTTGTCGAGTTTGTCAATCAGTTCAAGGCCTTTTTGAGGGCCCAGAACCATGACGGCGGTTGACAATCCATCTGCAAATGTACAGGTGTCGGCCACGATTGAAACACTTACAACCCCGTTCGATACCGGATGTCCGCTGCGGGGGTCCAGTATATGCGAATAACGCTGGCCGTCTAGTTCGAAATAGTTTCTGTAGTCACCGCTGGTTGCAAACGCTTTGTTGTGCAGGTTGATCACTTTATAAATCTGGTCGTAGGGCGCATCTTTTTGGGGCCGGTTGATGCCGACTCTCCAGAGTTTGCCGTCTTTTCTATGACCGGATGCAAAGACCTCACCTCCAATCTCTACCAGAAAATTTTCAAAGCCGTTTTTTTTGATCAGTGCCGTGACCTGATCGACGCCGTACCCTTTGGCAATGGAGCCAAGGTCAAGGGATACAAAGGCCTTGCGTTTAATCAGAGCGCGGTCGGAAGAAATTTCAATCTGATTGAATCCGATATTATCCAGCTGCCCCTGAATTTCAGATTTTTCGGGGATTTTATATCTCTTTTCAGCACTGTCAAAACCCCACAGGCTTAACAGCGGTTTTACAGTGCCGTCCCAGGCACCATCGGTCAGCTCGTAAATTTTTTGAGCAACGATCATGACCTGCCAAAAATCGTCGGAAATAACAATTTTTTCGCCGGCACGCTTCAAGGCATTGAACCGGCTGATTTCGCTGTCTTTTCTGTAAGTTGACATGCTGCGATTAATATCATCGAGCCGTTTGTCAATTTTGGCTTGAAGGCCGGCCGTATCTGAAAAATATCCGGCAACAACCGTAATATGGTAGGTTGTTCCCATGGTTTTTCCTGAAAGCTGAACTTCTTTTTGGATTCCGCATCCAACCAACAAAAGAACGGGAAACGTCAGAAAAATGGTTAAGATATTTCTTGAATTAGAATAAAGATTATACATGTCGTTTCCTATCCCGGACAAACCGTAAAAAAAAATATCACGAAATCGCGAAAGTACGAAAACACGAAAAAAGATATTAATCAAGATGTGATCTGCAAGCATTTTGGTTTTACCTAAATCGAGCGTTTTTGCTTGTCATCCTTTTTTTGTTCGTTTACGATCTGGTTATAACAAAGGAGGCTTTTTAAATGTCGTCACCAAGAGGCTTTATCGTACTAATGGGGTCCGGAGAGTTGACGGCCACCATGGTCACCGTCCATAAGGAGCTGTTGGCGAGCCTGCCTGAACCTGCGCCGGCCGTATTTTTGGACACTCCGGCCGGCTTTCAGCTCAATACGAATCAGTTGTCACGCAAAGCGGTGGCCTATTTTGATACCCATGTCCAACATCCCATGAGCATCGCTTCATTTACGTCCGCCGACGCTGCTTCGTCCTATGAAGCCCAGCAGGCTTTACAAACTCTGCGACAGGCTGCTTTTATTCTGATAGGCCCCGGCAATCCCACCTATGCCGTAAGACAATGGCGGCAAACCTTAATACCGGATATTTTTACCGAGCGGATCCAAAACGGTGGTTGCCTGGTAGCGGCCAGCGCCGCCGCGTTGACGATGGGGCAGTTCACGCTGCCGGTTTATGAGATTTATAAGGTTGGTGAAAAACCGTACTGGTTTGAGGGAATGAATATTCTGGGGCGTTTTGGTATCGATCTTGTCGTGATACCGCATTGGAACAATGCGGAAGGGGGTACTCACGACACCCGCTTCTGTTATATGGGCAAGCCGCGTTTCCGGTTGCTTGAATCGCAGCTGCCCGAAGATGTTGCCGTTTTGGGGCTGGATGAACATACGGCCTGCATCATCGAGCTGGAAAAGGGGCAGGTTCGAATCGAAGGTCTTGGACGCGTAACTTTGCGACGACGTGGTGTTGAAAAAACATTTGAAAAAGGCGACTGTTTTGGGCTGGATATTCTGCGCGGTTTGGATGCCGGGGATCAGGAGCGGCTTCAGCCGCCGGTTGCCGGCATTGCTGCTCCTCCCGCTGCCGGGGATGTGGAGGGCTCTTTCTGGGAGAACGTTCGCAACCTTGAGTCGGTTTTTGGTAAAGGTCTTGAAAAGCACGACTCCAAAACAACCGTTAACGCGCTCCTGGAGCTGGATCGAAGTATATGGCAAGCGCACCAGGAACTGGAAAGCGAAGAATTCATCTCTCAGGCCCGGGAAATCCTGCGTGAGCAGATCGTTCTTTTGGGAACCCGGCTGGCGTCCGCGCCACGCAGCACGGCAGATTGTCTGGCTCCGTTAGTAGAAGAACTGCTTAATTTAAGAAAATATTTCAGGGATAAAAAACAGTGGGTCGATGCGGATGCCATTCGCACGTGCCTTGAGAAAGTTGATATCATCATCGAGGATACGAAGGAGGGTTCCCGCTGGCGACTGAAATCTTAACTCTACCTTCTTATGAAGATGAAGAATTTATTTGATTTTTAAACGAATAAGCCTATTGATAAATCCGGGCTAAGGGCGCTAAATAGTATAAAAGTACCAAGAAAATAGTTGTAAAAATGAGGCTCATTGCAGTTCCAATTTATGGTATTCTACCGTAAAGTAAAAAGAAGTTATAGTCATTTCTCCGCATATTGCCTGTAAATATATCAAAAATCAAAGACAGCACAAAAATTAACATACAGTTATTATAGACAATATTGTTTTTTTAGCTTTCCAGCAAATATGTTGCCAACAAATTTGCTGGAAAGCTCTTGACAGGACAAGTTTTATGGCATATATTATCCAACAGTTTTGATGGCAACAATTTTGTTGGAGGAATGGTTATGGAAAAACTAAAACGGG
>JAQBHK010000215.1:0-4340 GCA_032127815.1 Desulfobacterales bacterium | reverse complement strand
TAGGGGACATCCTATAGTCCCCGTGTCAAGCGAAAAATCGATAAATTTAAATTATAAGTAAATTCAAGTGGTTGTCAAAGCATACCTCCTGAAGACGCACTACTCCCTTGCTTTTTGACATAATTTTTCGGCGACTCTCCCACTATGCGAACTCTGCCTCTAATCGTTACATTTATCCGGCCTTACCGTTTGAACGGCTACGCCAATCATCCCTTATCCAGAGTCGGAAGTTCAGTGAGAGGCCCAGGATTGTCCCTCCAGAGGTCTCATGCCTCAACGTTGGTGCACGGGCTCTCTCGCCGAAGATGATAAAATGTTTAATCAATATTCAGGTGCGCCGGATCAAACACTTTTTTTCTCTTCATCAAGGTCCAAGCAATTACGAGCATCTTCGCCGCCAGTTTGACTTTCATTTTGGTCTTAATTCCTTTTTCACGCGCTCTTCCTTGAAGCATCTTTGTAAAGTAGGCTCTGAAAGTATCGTTTGCCGATGCCGCCACGTGAGCTGCCTGATACAAGGCATAGCGAAGCTCACCGTTGCCTTTTTTGGATATGACCGGAATCGCTTTATCGCTTGTTTTGCCGCTTCGCTTTGCACACAAATCATAGCCGGCCAATTTGATAAGCTGTTTTCGGTTTTCAAATCGAAAAGGATCGGCAATCGAAGCCAACACCCTGGCCGATATGTAAGGGCCAAAGCCCGGTATCGTCAGCAGGTAGCTATATTCAGTAAATTCAAGGCAAAAATCTTCGATTAAATCATTGGTTTTTTTAACCTGCCGGCGCACCTGCTTAAGCTTTTCAACCAGAAGGTCGGCTTCAAATTCAGTTGCGGGTCCCATAGGACAACCAACAGATTCCGTCGCCAGTCCATGGATTTTGCGTAGCCTGAGCGTCTGGGCGATCCCGCGGCGTGTTGTGGTCACCATGTGAAAGAATTCACCAAATTCCATTGCTGAGATCGTATCAGGATTCAAGATCCACTGCACGATCGCAAGACTTTCACTCTCGCAGACGTTGTAAAACCGGTCGAGCTCGGGAAAATACTGGGCCAGAAGATTGTTTCTGATTCGCATTCTAAGGCCGTGCTCTTCTCTTTTCAGTCGTCTTCTTAATGACAGCAAAGACCGAATCTCGATGATGCTTGGTGACGGATAATCATAGTAGAGGCATCTTTTCCTGGAAACCAAGTCGGCAATATTGGCTGCACATTTGGTGTCATTTTTATCCCAGCGCCCGTTAAGAAGCTCCCGATTCCTTTTGACCGCTACACCAGAAACAAGTACAACGTTACATTCGCAACGGATTAAGTGCCTGGCCAATGGCTTATGGTAATTGCCGGTCGGCTCCACTCCATAGACGATTTTGGAAAGGCTGTTTTGAGACTTGATCGCCTCGGCGGTCTTCAGTAGCCGAGAAAAACCATCTAAGTCGTTTTCAAAGATCAGTTTTCGATAAAGGCCGATACCGTTGGCCGTACCCATAAAAGCATGATGCTTGTCTTTGCCCACATCGATGCCGACAACCAAGTATTGATCCGAACCGGTGATCTCTTCGACAATTTGACAATACTGCTTGCGTCTGATAAGTTCTTGGTTACTCATAATAGCCTCCTTTTAGTGTAGTTGTATATTGATCCGCAAAATCATTGCAGTTACATTATCAGGAGGTTATTTTTTTATCTACGCGATAATAAATTTTTTATATGCTATGCAGGGGGAATATAACCTTTTGCTTTTTTAATATATAACGTTCGTGCAGAACGTGCCTTAACCTCTCATGATTTTTTGCCGTATTTTTTCTGTTTCTCCTTTGCTATACAACCAACCTGAATATTTCAGTATGTTGTTACGGCCCAACCCCATTTATCCCGTTTACCATTTTTGCCATTGCTTTTGTCTCCATAGTCATCGCCGGCCCTAGAATTCTACACAAAGACTATATATTCAGAGCTGCCGCGGTACCGCTCCTGAGGGCCGCACCCAGATTTCCCGGGAATTCGGCATCACCGACAGCCATCACCTGCTTGACTCTGCCTTTCAGATCATCAACCATTCGGTTTTCCGGCACGGCGTCAATGGCAAAAATAACCCGGTCGGCCTCCACCTCGAACGCGCTGCCGTCTTTTTTTTCAAGCAAAACGCGATTCTTCTCAATGGCGGTGATTCGGGTCTTTGTAAGAAGGGTAACGCCTTTTTCGGAGAGTCTTGCCAGAAGACGCTGCTTTGGAATTTTTTTCATCCGGTGCAGCACATCGGGCGATATCTCCACCACGGTGACCTCTCTTTCAGGACCGGCCAGCCAGTCGGCGGTTTCACAGCCGATATCTCCGCCGCCGATAATGACGATCTTTTCGCCGTCCATTGAACGGTTTTCATAGACGCTTCGAACATCCGTGGCCATATCGGAATCAGCACCCGGAATCGAAAGCATGGCCGGTCGGGAGCCGGTGGCCACAATCACCACGTCCGGCGCCTGGTCGAGAATATCGGACACCGTCGCAGGGCGGTCAATGCTGACCCGAACTTCGCTGTTGTCCAGAACGTGCTTCAGATAACGCAGGATATCGGCGGTCTCTTCCTTGAAGGGCGCAATGGGCGCCAGCCTGGCCTGGCCGCCCAGGGGGCCCTGCTCCCACAGGTTCACGTCATGTCCTCTCTTGCTGGCGATGATGGCCGCCTGAATTCCGCTGGGCCCACCACCGATAACCAGCACCTTTTTTTTGTCTTGAGCCGGTAAAACCTTCCAGGCATATTCATTGCCGGCAAATGGGTTGACGCCGCAACATCTTCCGATGCCGGGAACACCTTTTTCAGCGCAATCCTGAAGGCAGTAATTGCAGTGCCGGATGTCCGCAACCAGACCGGACTCGGCTTTCTTAGGAAGCTCAGGATCCGCCACCAGAGCTCTTGCCATCCCGATAAAGTCGGCTTTCCCTTCGGAAACGGCGCTTTCGGCCAATTCCGGACCGTTGATTTTGCCGATGGCAACCACCGGAATGTTGACAACGGATTTTATCTCCGCCGCCAGATCGAGCAGCGGTCCCGGGGGGCTCTCATTGGGCGGAATGGTGATGTATTTGGTGGTCTTGTTGCCGGCATTGGCAATGATGGCATCTGCACCGGCATCTTCAACCCGGGCGGCAATGATTTTGGCTTGATCGACATCGAGTCCGCCCGGGACAAATTCATTGCAAACCAGTTTGACCATTACCGGAAAGTCGTCACCGGCCGCTGTCTTAATTCTCTCTATCAGGCGGGTTAGAAAAAGTGTCCGGTTTTCGACGGCACCGCCCAGCTCATCCGTACGCTGGTTCAGCAAAGGAGAGAGCAGTTGCGCGATCAGATCCCCGTAGCTGGCCTGGATTTCGACACCGTCATACCCGATGGTTCTGGCCTTTGCAGCACCAGCGGCCATGATGGCGAGGATGTCTTCGGCCTCTTCCAGCGACATGGCATTTGCCAGAGAAACCACCCAGGCATCCCCTTTTTTCTTGGCGCCTTCAATTGCTTTATCAACCTTCCGCTCCCGGGGATAATTCAGGTGCATGAAGGCTCTGGCGCCTTCGGCATGAATGGCGTCCAGCAGCTCTATCACCCCGGCGGCATACTCCTGCGTGTCAAAGCGAAGTTCCTGGGGGCCTTTGTATGCCCGGGGGTAATCCAGGCAGGGACAGTCCAGCACGATCAGTGCGACGCCGCCTTCGGCCCTTGCCCGGTAAAACTCCAGCATCTTGGGATTTACCCGGCTGTCAGTCGCGTACTTTGTGGGAAACAGCGGCATGATGATTCTGTTTTTAAGATGGCAATGACCGATATTACCGGGTGAAAAAAGATTTTGAAAGCGCATGGTATCCTCCCCGTCTGTTTGAAAAGGCACCTCGATGTAAGCGGGGTCAAACCTTGACCAGAGGACTTGCCGGCCACCCCTCTTAAATTATGTGTGAACGGGGTCAAATCTTGATCAGTGATTAGTGCAAATTGTCATTCTATATCAAGATGTTGTTGACCACGTTTGCCTGGTTTTCATCCGTTAAATGGAGGTCGCAAATTGCGACTTCCAACCAAACTTTCTGATCTTCAAAATGTGACCTTTGGGACTTCCGGGAGCCTCAAAAAGATAAAGCCCTTCTTCGCATTCTTTCGCAAAGAAGGGCTTGCATTATATGTAGAGCCATGGGACACCCTGTATGTGTAACCTGGGTTGAGCGGTTCAACGTTCAAGCCCGCCCTGGCGCGACGACCGTTATCAAGGAGATCAACTCTTTGATATTAAAATATATGCCTTGGAACCAACCTCTTGAAATCAGGTCTGGGCCAGGGGTACCGGGTTGGTGAGCC
>JAQBHK010000214.1:0-2515 GCA_032127815.1 Desulfobacterales bacterium | reverse complement strand
CATCGGAGAGTTGATCCATTAAATCAGGAAATGATTCAACTATCCTTAGAATGTCTGCCAAATCCTTTTGCCTTTTACTCATCCGGCTTTCGGTGTCGGAATAAGCCCAAATCTTGCCCTCGAGAACGTCCTTAACATCAGCAACCTTCAGATCATAACCCAAAACATTGTGGATTTTTGCTCTCGGAATAAATTCTTGATACCTTGAATCCGTTTGAAGTTGAATTCTCAAATCCGACTCGCTGGAGCTTAAATTGATACTATGTGTAAAATGTTGAATCTTGAAATATTTTAAAGCTGTCTCACAGAACGATTCAACATCTTTAATAGCTACGACTACTTCTAAATCGAGGCTTACAACAGGTTCCGCGTATGCATTAACTGCAAGGCCTCCGATAACACAATAATCAGCACCTAAATTAGATATAGCGTCCAGGAAAATCTGTAAAATATCGACCTTCCCATTTGATACAGCATTTAGAAATTCTTTTTTTGTCATTTGTCTATCTTTCTCTGTGAGTTCTGCCTGCCCAGTGGAATTTAAAAACTATTCTACAGGGGTGAGAGATATGAAAGACTCTTTCAGGGGCTATGTAAGCCACTCGATGCTGATGATACCTTGTTTTTCAAGTGATCTAAATTCAGGGTCGCCTGTCAGAAGGGGGCAGTTGTTGATCATCGCCAAAGCCGCAGCAAAGGAATCTGCATACGAAATAGGATGTCTTGCTTTAAGACCGGCAGCTGCCAGAAGAAGTTCTTCATCGATGCGATCGATCAGTTTTATTGGCAAAGCTTTAATTCTGGAGTAGGCTAAGTCCGCCAAACTCTGGCCTTGTTCCCTCAATGTAATATAGTAAACCTCGCCTATGTGAATTGCATGAAAATATAAGCGATAGGCTCCACTCTTTGCCTGAGTGAGAGCATGCTGGACCTGGTCAGCAAAGGATTCATTTTCGAGATATCCAATTAAAGCAAAACTATCGAGGACAAAACTATTTGGTCCTGGCAACTTTTTTGTTCTCCCTTTGTTTTTCGAGTCTTTTTTCTTTCAAATAGGCTTTCAATATTCCAGAACCCTTCAACATCCCTCGGGCCGCTATAATCGGATCCTCGGACTCGGGTACCATCAAGATGCCTTGCTCATTTTCGATCCAGCGAATCGATGTGGCCGAGCGTATTCCATATTTTTTCCTCAATATTTTGGGAATCACAACCTGTCCTTTTGATGTGACTTTGGATAATAAGGTTTCCATTTATTCTTACCTTAGTGATTAAAATTGAAAGTAAGCTTTAGGTTACACCGCAAGTAAGGAATTGTCAACTTCATTTTCTTACTTGGCGCCTTGATAAAGTTCGAGACATAGCAGCGAATCCAATTGCTCCACAAAAAACAAAGGGGTTTGCCGTTGGGCAAACCCCTTTGTTTAAGAGCGGCGAAGCCGCATTATATAAAATCGCGCAGCGATTTTATTATTTCTTCTTGTTGAGCTCCGTTAAGACCAGATCGGTGATATCGACATCGGGATCCAGATAACCGATGGCATTGGGATCTTTCAAGATGATGCCGTATTTTTTATTTTTTGCCACATCTTTCAAGATATCGTTAGCTTTTTGCAGTATAATGGCAACAAGTTCACGGTCCTCCCGGGTGATGTCCTCCTTGGCGTCGGCCACCATTCGCTGATACTCCTTGTACATTTTTTGAAGCAGTTCGACTTTATCGCGCCTTTCAAGGGCCGGCAGCTTGTCGCCCTTTTGATTAATAAATTCTCTCAGCTTGTTGATATCGCTCAATTTATTGTCAACAACCGCCTGTTTTGTTTGACGCATTTTCAGGATATCGTCCTTGGCCTCTTTGCCCATCTTGGACTCATTGACCAGACGCTGCAGGTTGATATATCCTACCTTTTCAGCTGCATATGAGGACGCACACCATACCAACCCCAACACAATACAGCATGCAATCACTAACAGATTCTTTTTTCGCATTTGGTTATTCTCCTTTAAAATACGGTTATTTTTTCACTGCCAGTTTTTCGTTAGATAATTTTTCCATCACTTCCAGTTTATCATCGGGAAGCGGATAGTTGGCTGCGCAGCGGAAGCCGAACAAAAAGCTGCTGTAATTGGCTGCATACCGGTCCCGGTTGGCTGATCGCAGACTTTCGGTGCCTTCCATAAAGGACCCGCCTTTGATGACATGCTCCTCCCCTGTTTCCGGCCCCGCAGGATTTTTAGCGGCCCTTTCGCCGATTCCATACCAGTCCTTATTCCATTGATACACGTTGCCGCCCATGTCCAGCACGCCGTAATGGCTCTGGCCTTTTTCGTATGCGGTTACCGGTGTGGTAGCGCCGATGATATTATCATAGTTGGCCGTAGTATTATCCGGCTCCGAAGCCCCCCATGGATATTCGTTGCCGTCAGGGCCCCGGGCAGCCTTTTCCCACTGGGCCTCCGTGGGCAGGTCCTTGCCGGTCCATTTGCAATAACTCTGGGCGTCGCTATAGGATAC
>JAQBHK010000213.1:0-3369 GCA_032127815.1 Desulfobacterales bacterium | reverse complement strand
CCGTTATCTGCGGTTACAACCTCGAAACCCGACTCCATAAAAACCTTATTGATACTATTTGCTTGATCGCAGGTGTCATGGTCAGCGAATAATAGTTTTTTTCTTTTCATCTTTAGATTTTTTCTCTTTTTTCCCGTTCCTCTTTCATTCTGTTCATTTCCCAATTAAAATCAATCTCTTCCATCTTCTCTTTGGCGAGATTGCTCCAGAATGGATCATTGAGGTCTGAAATCTCTTTGTAGAGGGCCAGAAAATCTTTCTTTTTATTTAATAACCGATATCCTTGGGCGACCTTAAGCATCAGTGAAATTTTATCTGCCTTTTCCTTTGTCATCGCTATGGCCTGGTTAAAGAGACTAATGGCTTTTTCAGTATCACCGAGATTGAAATATAAATCTCCTATCTCTTGATAGACATTGTAATCGGCAGAGCTGCAAAGGCTCTTTAAGCCATCTACCCGCTTAGCTGTCTCTTTGGCCTTTGCAATGGAATTGTCCCCCGCAAGCGCCTGAGCCTTGCCAAGTAAAATGCTTAGCTTTTCGCATCTGATTGCAGGATATTTCAAAGCTGCGGAAAACATCTTTTCTGCCAGTGGGTAACTCTTTTGCTTCAATAAAATGCTCCCTTTCAACCGGTAAGCATGGGAAACGTTTTTGTCGGAGGGGTAATTTTCTATCAAAAGACTAAACCTTTTCAAAGCGCTTTCGTACTTTTCTCGGTTATATAATTGCCGGCCTAACAAAAAGAGAAGATCAGCAGGTTTTTCTTCGTTGGCTAAGAGGGGATCGGCCCTGGCAAACATTTCTGCACCCATATCCTCAAAATTTTGATGTACCAAGGCTCTGGCAACGCTTATAAATAGTTCAGGAGCGTTTACCGTCGAAATCAGCTCCTTTTCACTCATGTAAAAATTAATGATACTGCTATATTTTTTTTCCTTCATCTCTTCTTTGAAGAACCCATCGATCGTCCTGACAAATGCATGTTCGCCCTCTTTTCTCAGGTTTGACTCGGGATATTCCTCAAACAACTTCTTCAAATATTCGATGCTTTCTTTGTACTTATTTTCTTTCTGATAGATAATTGAAAGTTTGAGCAGGGCAAGCTGTGTCAAAGGACTCCCGTCTTTTTGGTTCAGTGGATTGTTGATAATCTCTTTGTAAAATCCAGTGGCTAAAGCTACATCCTCGTCGAGTATATTAACCGGTTGAACGATTCCCCTTTGTACTGCTATGGGATTTTCTTCCTGTTGTTCTGCCAGCCGGATTTTGCTGATAACAGCCCCTTCCGTTCCCGGATAGCGCCTAAGAACCAATCGATAAAATCTTTCAGCCTCCTCAACCAGTCCCTCATTTTTATATGCATCTCCAATCTGGGTAAGAATCAAATGGGTCATTTTTTGATCAGGGTGACTGTTATAAAATCTCAACAGGTTTTCTCTTGATCTTTTATAATCTTCAAGCTGGAAATAATTGTAGCCAAGGTATAGTGGAATAACCGGGTACTGATAAATATACCGGGGATCAGCCTTTTGGAGTTCGGAAAGAATATCAAGCGATTTTTGAAACTTATTCATTTCATAGAGTATTTTGGCTATTAATATTTTTGCTTCGGTTTTTACGGGTATATCCGGGAATCTGGATACCGTATCTTCTAATATGACCGAAATGGATAAGGCCTCCTTTTTCTTTTTGGTCAGAAGCATAATTTTAGCCTTTTGCATTAAAGCTCTGGCAGCCAGGATGGAACCTTCAGCATTTTTTATCACCAAGTTATAATAGGCCAATGATTCATAATAATTCTCTGTTTCAAAAAGCAGATTCCCAATTCCAAGAAAGGCTTCCGGCACATATTCGGATGCCGGGAATTTAAAACTGGCATCTTCATAATGTTTTTTAATCTCAGCATAATGCTCTGAAATAGATTTTGAATAATAATGCTCATATGCTTTTGCTAAAAGAAAATATGCTCTCTCTGAATATCTTCCGTCCGGATATGTTTTGATAAGATGAGCTAAATTCTCGATGGCTCCTGACCAGTTCTTAGCCTCGTACGCATTAATGCTTTCAATCAGAAAGGCGGTATCATTCTGCCCGTCATCAGGTACAATTCGGGTTAATTTGCTTCCATAATAAATATCTTTAAGACCGTCTGTTTCCGAATGTTTATTAAGTTGAGCAACAGGTTGCCTTGCCTGTTCAGGTCTTTCAACCTCTGCGTTCAGCGCCGGCGGCGGGGCGGGGTCGAGTTTCTCTACAGCCTGATTCGCATTGCTTGCCAATGCCTTATTTTGCTGATCTTTGCCGGTTATTGCATTTTCGGGCTGTTCTAATACTTTGATTTCTTTGCCGACCTCAGCACTCTGCGCTTCGACGGGGTCCTTCTCAATTGACTCTTTTAGCTCTTTGGCGTTAAGAAAGATAGTCAGCTCATTGCCGACAGACTCGATTGCAAATGTGGGTATATCAACACTTTGTACGTCCAATACCATCCTGATTTTTTGCAGATGATGCCCTACCCTTAAACCCTTTAAATTTGAACTCTCTACGTCAACGTTAATGGTTTCAAGCGGTTCGGCGACACAAAAAATATCAACGGTAATCCTTGGCGGAGAATCCTGGGTTTTGGTCACATAGGCAGGAATCTTACCATTTCCCAGGACATTTACAACTGTCCCCCATGTGGATGCATGGGTCGCAATTGAAACGACCCTGCTTATAACCTCCTTGTTTGACACTGAAATAGAGGGTTGAGGCACAGCATACATATTATTGGGGAGCACAAGCAAAATAATAGTCGACAACAGCGCGCGCAGTGATATTTTAATCCAGCGTCCCATATCGCTTTATTACAGCAAATACTATGCCAATGGCTAAAGCTTGGAGGCTTGTCGAAAAAGATATGCTGAAATGGTCAATAATATGCGAATTTATACCATATTATCAGGATGTTTAAATTGAAATGAAGTATTACTGGCAAGGGCAAATAGTGCCGCAGGAAGGAAGTGGCCTTGTCTGTAACCGTCATTTTTTTGACGTTCTAAGCCGAGGCGACATCATCCAGATTTTGTTTTTTAATCTTTGCCACCAGGGTCGTGCGGTTGATATTGAGAAGTTTGGCGGCCTTTGATTTGACCCAGTTGCTTTTCTCTAAGGCCTCAATAATAATTCTTTTTTCATAGCTTTGAACCGCCTCGTTAAGGTTCAAATCTTTTTCCAGAATCACCTCTTCAACAGGCTGGACAAATTTACTGCTTTCCCGGATACTGTCAGGCAAGTCGTCAAAAGTCACAACCGGATTTTCGCAAAGAATTGTAAATCGCTTGATCACGTTTTCAAGCTCTCTGACATTTCCCGGCCAGTCATAAGC
>JAQBHK010000212.1:0-2704 GCA_032127815.1 Desulfobacterales bacterium | reverse complement strand
GATGTTCCCTCTGGGATGCGACAATGTTAACCGTATCACAGCGGTTTGAAACCATAAAGATATTTGACTTTTTGGCAAGACAACAAAGGTTTTGACAAGTCCGAATTCGACGGCATACTCTCAACAAATCAAAAGTTTGAAAGCTGGAGTGCAGACCACCATATATAGTATTCGTATTAATTCTCAGGGGTATGGATTAAATGAAAGATTTAGAAGAAATAAAATACTACTCGCCAATAGAAGAAAAAATTAACATCATTTCTCATGCTATCGGTTTATTTTTAAGCATTGTTGCTTTCGTACTTTTAGTTACGCATACAAATCTGCACGGAGACGTTTGGCATATTGTTATTTTTGGCATTTTCGGAGCAAGTTTAATTATATTATATGCTGCTTCTACTTCTTACCACAGCGCTAAAAAGCCAGAGTTAAGAAACAGATTGAAAATCATTGACCACGCATCTATTTATGTTCTCATTGCTGGAACTTACACTCCTTTTACACTTGTTACTCTAAAGGATACAATAGGTTGGGTGATTTTCGGTATTTCTTGGGGATTGGCTTTAACCGGAATAATTTTGAAACTTTTCTTTGCAGGGAAATATAATTTAATTTCGACTATAATGTATGTATTAATGGGTTGGGTTATCGTTTTCGCCATAAAACCACTAATTAATAATTTACCCTTACAAGGTTTACTTTGGCTTTTTGCAGGAGGAATATTTTACACAATTGGTGCAATTTTATACAGCATTAAAAAAATAAAATTCAATCACGCCATCTTCCATATGTTTGTTTTAAATGGTAGTTTTTGTCAATTTATGTCGGTGTTCTTTTATGTTTTACCAAGTGAATAAATCAGCATCTGTTTTGGGAGGAAGTAATGAATTCTGAGGTATCTCCAACTGAATGCAAAGATACCTCGATTGCCGATATCCTGGCGCTACAAAATCCTTTAATGCCTGTGATACGTAAAGAGTACCACTTCTGAGTAAATCCTCATCTTTAGGTCTGGATTGAAGCTCGACAAATCAACATCTTGTGGTTTTAACTGATCCACCGGTTTTTGTGAGCCGAGTAGCCCAAGGGAGTTTCACCCCCTTGAAACCTCTCGGTTTCAAGCTTCTTTATTGCATTTTACCTTTAGTTTAGAATACCAATTAAAAAATTTATAATCTCAAACAATTTGATATGTCAACTTCTCCTAAACCTTTTGCCGATCTGCATGTGCTCCCATAAGGGGCCTTTAACGCCGAAGCGGCGCAACTTTTTTTGCAGCTTGGCATCGATGTTGATATTGAGGCCGGGGAATATCCAGGTGGGATGTTTTTTTGAAAACGTTTTGATAAAGGGCAGGATTTCATTTTTAACGGCCGGTGAAAGGTAAAAGACGGGTTTCAAAAAGTCTTCATCAGGCCCTACCATGCCCTCCTCTTGGGCCATCCGAGCCAGTTTGGTTTTGGGGAAGATTCGGATGCCGACCATACAGATAGCAGCAGTGGGAGACATATTCAGGATGGCCTCCAGAGTCTGGTTCACAGTCTCCATGGTTTCTCCCGGCCCCCCCAAAAGCAGAGAGTGACAAAAGTTTATGCCGGATTGCCGGCAGATTTCCGAGGCGCTTTCAAGGTCATCGACGGTGAAGTTTTTGCCCATGTTCTCCAGCATGGTAGCATTGGCCGCATCACTCCCGAGTTCCAGCCCGGTACAGCCGGCGGCAAGCATTAAATCAACAAGTTTTAGAGTAACAAATCCCGGATTGGCATAGCAGCTCCATTTAATCGGCAGTTTGCGTTTGATAATTTCCCTGCAAACGGCCCTCGCGTGCTCCATGGGGTAATTGAATTCATTGTCAACAACGAAGAGATTATTGACCCCGCAATCTAATAGAACCTCGATTTCATCGCAGATGAGCTCCGGGCTTCTCAGCCTTACTTTTTTGCCTTCTATAACCGGATAGGTACAGTATATGCATTTGAACGGGCAGCCTCTTTTAGTCTGGATGCTACCCATCCCGCCCTGCTTTAAATAGGCCGTGTTATCAAATTCAGCACGATCCGGGCATGGTATCGTGTCCAGGTTTTCGATGATGCCGGGACGATAATCTATAACTTGTGATTTGAGATTCGCTATAGAATCTTTATTCTGCTTAAGCTTATTGATAAATTTGATAAAAGAGAACTCTCCTTCTCCTAAAATGCCGTAATCGGCATTTAAATAATTTAAAATTGCCCCAGGCAGCAGGGCAAAACCGCTGCCGCCGATAACAATGAGTCCCCGGCTGTATTTCCTTATGGTTTGAACCACCTGGCGATAAAAAGCCAGATAGGAGACATACTTTGGATAACTGACATTGTCGACGTTTCTCAAAGACAGGGCGATGATGTCAGGGGTAAAAGTGCTGACAGCAGACTCGATAGCGGCTTCATAATCGCTGACAAAACACAAATCCAGAACCCTGTAACGGGTGCGGTTTCTTTTTAAGGCCGCGGCAATGTATGCCAGGCCGATGGGAAAGACCGGATCAGGAAGTGATTCAACATTGGGTGAAACCAGAAGTACTTTCATAAGCAATTAAGCTTTACTTGCGTGTAAAAACCAGGCTGCTGCTCCCGCCGCCGAAAGTGGAAGTTGTCATCAGGGCTGTTTGGATTTTACTTTTCGAAGATATATCCCACTTTAGAACATCATGTGATTCTTGCTT
>JAQBHK010000211.1:0-3600 GCA_032127815.1 Desulfobacterales bacterium | reverse complement strand
TCGCGGTTATCGGAAGCCCCAAGATCCATAATCTCGGCTATTTATATGCGGTTATTCCTGCCGGCAGCGGTGCGTTTATTATGCTAGTGGTTGCTCTTTTGATAAATAATATCCCTAAAACACGCCAATACCCGGAATACTGGCTTTGAAGAGTTGTTAACAGGTTGGAGGAAAATTCATTGCCCCGCTTCAAACCTCTGTTCAATGATCAGGGCCGGTCTGAGCAGCATGGTGACAACAAAGATGCCTAAGGCCAGAATGCCGAGGGCAACACTAATCTCCACCCAGCTCGGCGCGTAATCGACCACTTCCCCCCAGGGGTGAAGGCACCAGGCCCGGCACAATCAATCCGATACCTCAATTGAGCGTAAACAAAATGAAGATATTCCGGGTCATCATCTATTTTCGCTCAATTGAGGTTTTAAGGAGGTAATTTAATTTTTATTATTAAAGTAGGATTTATGCTTTGACTTAAGTCAAAAAAAATTGGATTTATTAGGACAACATATTCCATATTCTACAAAAATGTTGACAAGATGATTGCAGAAGGGGAAGCAATGAAAGTTCGAGATATCATGACTACGGAAGTGGTCACTCTAAAGGTGGATGAAGAGTTATCCCTGGCAAGCGATATCATGACCCTGGCCAGAATCAGACACTTGCCGATTGTTGAAGGCGACCGCCTGGCCGGAATTATCAGCCAGCGAGGCCTGTTCAAAGCGTCCCTGGATTCGGTAATGGGTTATGACTATGGTCAAGCCCGCAAACACCTTAAGACTGTTACCATCAAAGAGGTGATGATCGAAAAAGTTATTACAATCGGACCGGATACCCAGATCCATGAGGCCGGACAGATCTTGATTGAGAAAAAAATCGGCTGCCTTCCGGTAATCCAGGGCAACGCTCTCATTGGAATGGTGACCGAAACCGATATACTGCAGTTTTATGTCTCGCGTCACCAGCAGGAAATCGCCGGTGATTCGGAGTGAGCATTGAAGCTCCCCACAGATCCGCTAAAAGCTGAATGGGGATTGTGCTCGCTATTGCAGTTCGCCGAGGATTGCTATATCAGCGGAGCCGCGTTTGCTTTCAAATAAGCTTTGTGGTATGTTTTAAAAATTATAAATTGTAACCGTTAGGGGTGCTTACAGGCTGAGAGGCAATGGTGTGCCAACCCTAGGAACCTGAACTCGATAATGCGAGCGTAGGAAAGCGGATGTGACTTAAACCAAGGGTCTCACCGTAAAAACCCTTGGTTTTATTATTTTGGAGGCAATTATGACACAACTGGAACTTGCTAAAAAAGGTATTATTTCAAGCCAGATGGAACTGGTGGCGCAATATGAAGGGCTGGAAGCTGAGTTTATCCGGCAGGGCCTGGCACAGGGCACCATTGTAATCCCGGCCAATATCAACCATACCAACCTTACTCCTCGCGGTATCGGACAGGGGCTTAAGACCAAGGTCAATGCTAATATCGGCACATCTTCCGACTTTGCTGATATCGAAAAGGAGCTGGAAAAGCTGGCCGTTGCCGTTGCCGCCGGCGCGGATGCCGTCATGGATCTCAGCACCGGCGGCAATATAGCGGCAGCTAGGCGGGCCGTAATCAAGGCCTGCCCCTTGCCTGTGGGCACGGTACCGATTTACCAGGCAGGCATTTCAGCAATAGCCAGACACGGCGCTATCGTCAAGATGACGACGGATGATCTGTTCGACTCGATTGAAGAGCATGCCCAAGACGGGGTTGATTTCATCACCGTGCACTGCGGCGTTACGCAGTCGGCCATTAATCGGCTCAGGCAGCAGGGCAGAGTAACCGACGTGGTTTCACGCGGCGGTGCTTTTCTGATTGCGTGGATACTACATAATGAACGTGAAAACCCGCTCTATGAACACTATGACCGCCTGCTGGAAATAGCCAAAAAATTTGACGTGACCTTAAGCCTCGGGGACGGCATGCGTCCCGGCAGCCTGGCCGATGCCACCGACCGAGCCCAGATCGAGGAGCTGCTTATCATTGGAGAATTGACCCAGCGGGCCCGGGAAGCCGGGGTCCAAGTGATGGTTGAAGGTCCGGGCCATTTGCCCCTGAATCAGATCGAAACGAACGTCCAGCTGCAAAAATCGATCTGCAAAGGAGCCCCTTTTTACGTGCTCGGCCCCCTGGTAACGGATATAGCCGCCGGCTATGACCATATCACCGGTGCCATCGGCGGTGCGATTGCCGCGGCTGCCGGCACCGACTTTCTTTGCTACGTAACTCCGGCCGAGCACCTCTCCTTGCCTGATGCCGAGGACGTGAGGCAGGGGGTGATCGCCTCCCGCATTGCCGCCCATGCCGGTGATATTGTCAAAGGTGTCAAGGGCGCTGCGGATTGGGACTTGAAAATGGCTCAGGCCAGAAAACGCATAGATTGGCAGGAGCAGATAAGACTCTCCATCGATCCGGAGCATTCCCGCAAAGTGCGCAGCAAGCTTGAATCGGCAGGGACGGCGTGCAGTATGTGCGGTCAGTACTGTGCCATGGAACTGATGGCTAAATATATGGGGCTTTCCGCGGCAAAATGTTAGCTTGTTCCCATCCATTACGGGCATTAACTATCCGAAATGGCCGGCGGAACGGGATAGTCAAACAATCGTAGAATAAAGCGGCATGGTGATAACTCTAAAGGCCATCACCATGCAATCGTTTTCCGGGCTTTAGGTGGATGATTGATGCTTGCTAACTAGAGACTTAGGATAGCCTGAGATCTGAACCCGGTGGAAGGCTTCCGCCAGTTCGAAATTTTCTCCAGCAGCCAGATCCTTACAGAAACCCCGCAGCCAGGCTTTCAAATCGGGAATACCTAATTCCTTGACCTGGGTGACATGGGACTGCAAGGCGGCAAGCTTGAGATCGAAGGTGCCGGTGATATCGGAACGATAGTTGACATCTTCTGCGGCCCAGAAGAGGATCTCCTCCACTTTATGCGGCTCCAGGCCCTCTTCCAGCAAATCGGGATAAGCCAGATAATCCCTGGCAAAAGGGAAGACGGCATCCAGGACAACCTGGCCGATGATGCGATGGTCACGATGCCAGAGATAGCGCCTGTAAGGGTCGGACGTTACCACAACACTGGGCTGAAACATGCGGATCAAGCCCACGATCTGTTTGCGCAACTGCGGAGTCTCCTCTAAGCCCTGGTCGGGGTACCGCAAGAATTTGACCTCGCGCACACCCAAGATCCGGGCCGCCGCCAATTGTTCTTTTTCCCGTATCTGGGCCAGCAGCTCCGGTTTCATACTGCGGTCGCTGGTCCCTTTTTCACCGCTGGTGCAAACGACATAAACCACCTGTCTTCCCTCGCGCGTCCATCGAGCCACCGTTCCTGCAACGCCGAATTCAGCGTCATCCGGGTGTGCTGCTATCACCATCACATCCGCGGGAGTTGTCATGTTTAGTCTCCTGAATAAATTGATCTAATTGAGTTAAGGCTCAATTAGATGCGGAGTCGGGGAGTTTTTATTATAGAGCATTATCTGCCAGCGGAATGGATGATCTTTTTTTAAAGTGTGTGCTGTTTGAGTGTATTAGGGATCCGTTAGAAAGAACAGACG
>JAQBHK010000210.1:0-7388 GCA_032127815.1 Desulfobacterales bacterium | reverse complement strand
ACATTCCATATTCCCCTGGCGGATAATCTCCGGGTGGACGGTCTCCTGGGGGATACATTCCATATTCTCCGGGCGGCGGTCCCTTACTCGGATCCCAGCCCGGTGGCGGCTGCATCCCCGGCGGATATTCTCCAGGCGGATACATTCCAGGTGGATGTTCCCCAGGCGGATACATTCCATATTCCCCGGGCGGCGGCTGCATCCCCGGCGGGTACATACCTTCGGGCGGTGGTCCCTTACTCGGGTCCCATCCCGGCGGCGGCTGCATCCCCGGCGGATACGCTCCAGGCGGTGGCGGACGCATCCCCGGTGCGGGCGGGACAAATCCCATTTCCTTAAATATATTTTTCGTATCTTCGGTCATATCCATATACATCTTGCGGACATCGCCATCGATTTTCTGGACGGCTTCGGCCGCGTGCCGGACGGCTTCCATATCATAACTTGCGGCCATATCATGGACTTCTTTAACGATTCGATCAGCCTCAACAAATTGCTTTTCAGCGTTGCCAATAGCGTTCCCGGCATCGTTAAGGGCTTTTTCGATCATTTTAACTTCTTTTTCATCCTTGGCATTCGCCATGGCCTGCTGCAAATGCTGGCGGTTTTCTTTGAGTTCCTCAACGGAAACCGCGACTTTTTCTTTTGCTATCCCGGCATCCGCAGCGGTCCCGGCAATCTCTCCGTCAATCATTTTTACGGTTTCATCGGGGTTGTTCTCTTTTATAACTTTGGAGGCTTCCTTGGCCACATGCAGGGCCGTTACCTTGGCTTTGGCTATTTCAGCCGGATTTTTGGTAGACCTGGCCTTGGCGACGGCTACATAGGCTCTTTCAACGCGCCTGTAAACAGGGTTTTTATCTGCTGCCCGTTTCCCGGGATTTTCAAAACGGCCTCTGATGACGTTGCCGTTAACTTCAGCCGTACCGGTGTACATCTTCAAATAACTTTTCTGGTTATCAAAGCCGAAGTCTCCGTCTGAACCGCGTATCCCACAGACGGCCGTCGGTGTCTGCAAAAAATTTTTCCTTTTAGACGCACCGCTTTTAAACCACAATTTGCCGACAAAAGCGGTGATCCTGCGGACGGTTTTTTTGGATTTAAAGACCCAGAAACCGCTCTTTTCTTCCCTTTCCTGGATCAAAGTATTGGAGAAAGGGCTGACCTTAATAATGGCACCGTCATTGAAGGTCACCTGAACCTGGCCTTGTTTGGTCTGGATGCGGCTGCCTTCATACAGAAATTGGCCGACCCGCATGACCGGAACTAAATCAGTTCCGGACTGAATAAGGACCTGGCCTTTAAAACTGGTCACCTTGGCGATCGGTTTAGCTGCTTGTACCTGGGGAATCAGAAAAAAGATTCCCATAAACAGTACTAAAAAAAGCAGGCAAGCTTTGGCTGAAAATTTCATTGAAGTCTCCTCAAAATAAGGTCATTTTTTAATATCAATTATATTATATATCAAATCAATTAGTTCGAAAATTTTACAAGGAATTTGAGTGAAGTGCATCCTCTTTATATATCGGCAATTTAAAAAAGAAACTTGAGTCCAAATTTGACATAATGGTCATGCACAAAAATTAAAATACATGATGCAAGACATATGCCAAGATGGGAGGGCGTCCGTAGCTCCTAAAATCTGCCAGTCGAAGGTCCCGGAATCGGGGTTTATTTCGCGAAATTCCGTTTGTAAAGGCACCGGTTAAGTCGTGTTGGATAGTTGCTACAGATAGGAAAATTTTTCCTGTTCCGGCATAAAGAGATAAACGTGAGATACGAAACCATCAATCTGCGGATCCCATATTTCCCAAGGCATCTTTAACAAACCCCTCATCAGGATAATACATTCGAACCTGCCTTTTGATCTGTTGTATCATTCCTTTTCGTAAGCGCTTATTATCGGATTCCAGTTCCAGGGCTTTTTGATAATGCCAGCCGGCCTTGGTCCAGGCCGGTTTCCATTTTGCAAAGACCGGAGCCATGACCTTGGACCGCATCACCCAGTAATGACCCAGTTTGACATGCAGCAAAGGGCTCTTTTCTCCGGCAAAGTAGGCGGTCCGCTCCATGGCTATATCGGCGGCCGGAAACCATTTTGAGCCAAAATCCGGCTCCAGCCACATACGGGCATACTCCCCCCCCAGTTGCTGATGATATTCAACCGCAAAAGGATTAAGACGCACCGCTTTTTCAAGGGTTTTCACAATTTCCATCTGGATTTTTCGCAGTTCCTGTTCCTTTAATTTTGCATCTTTTATCCCAAGTCCTTGATCCCGTTTTTTGCTCAACTCAAGGGCCAGTTTGTACCAGTATCCTGCATTACGGCCGTCCCAGGCAATGGCCGCTTTAATATCCTTTAACGCAGGACTCCGATTTCTGTTCAGCGTGGAATTGCGGACCGTATTACAATAGGTCTCGGCCACAAAATGCCGCATGGTCCAGACCCCGGCCCATATTACAAGACCTGCAAACAGCAGCAGGCTCAAAACACCCTTGGGGTTCAAATATAAGATGTGGTATTGGTAATGCACTTTGTTGCGATGATGTCCTTTAAGATGCAGGGCACTGAAACCGATAGCCAGAATGGCCGCAAATATCATGAAGTTGGCCGGGATGTGAAAATTAAAATCACAAGATGAATGCACCGCCATCGAGACCATAACAACCAGCGGCACCATTCCCACGCAGACGGCAAAGGAGTCGTTGCGCTTCGACCAGACTTTCACTGTCAGGCAGATGTAATAAAACATTCCGATCAACAGCAGGCCAAAACCGACCACGCCTGCTTCGGACATAAACTGAATCCAGTCATTGTTAGCATACTCTATGTGAAAGTTTTTGTCCGCAGCAGCCTGATACTTGGGATAGACATATTTAAAATTTCCGACGCCCACGCCCGCAGTCCGGTAATCATCAAATATTTCTAAGGTCTTTTGAACATATCTTTTTCTAACATCAAAGGCCGTATTAAAAGTCTTGAATCTTTCAATAGGATAGTCAGCCCCGATCTGAACAGCGTAAACAGAGGCGATCATAAACAGCAAAACAAGGACAAAGCCTTGGCGTCGATGTTTGCCTCTCATAAGAAACAAAACTCCCATCACCAGCATCCCTGCAGCTACTGCAATCATGCCTCCTCTGGAGGTCGAAAAAATCAGCCCGATACCCATGACTGCGCCGGAAAAAACAATAAAGACTCTTTTGAAAAGTTGCCGCCGGTCTAAAAACGTTGCTACCAACTTTTCTCTGAAACTGCCTTTACCGCCGAACGCATACGGTCTTGGCGGGGGCCGGTTTTTAAGTGCTGCCGCAAAGCCGGCCGTCAGCAGCAGGCTCATTTCCATCAGCCCGGCAAAGTGATTACGGTTGATGTAGGTGCCGCTGATCGCTTTAGTATGTTTTTCAAACCATAAAATATACCCGGAGCCCGAAAAGGACTGAATCAGGCCGTACAGGCTTTCAAAACATCCTGTCAGCAGAATGACAAAAATCGCCAGTTCAATCCGTTTCTGTGAATTAAGCGTCTGGGCCAGCCCCCAAAAGAAAAGTCCGTATGCTATCCATCGAAGCATCGACTGTCGCACCGGATATGTGTAGGAAGCCAAGCTGAACCACTGATAAGCCGGACTTGCGGCGGCCAAGGCCTCCGCGGCCGGCAATGACTTTTGGCCAACGACAACCGCCCCGGGAGATATGAATCTTACAATATTTTCCGGCAAGGGGATGATTTGAAAAATAAGATAAATGCAAAGAAGCAGAAAGAGTGGATTCAGGCCGGTTTTTAACAATCTAATCCGTAATTTTGCGTTGCCGGGATCCCGGTCAATATTTGCCATCAGCACTAGAGCTGTGGCGATCAGAATCCCCAGGAAAACAACCGTGTAGACATAGGCATGCACCGCTCCGAAAAAGAGCACAGCCAGCACCAGCACGGCCATGTATATTATAAATGCTATTCTTTCCAAAATTTGTTCGCCAGCATAATCCCCAGGATCAGCCACAGGGGAAGTGAAACAACAAAAACAAAGATCAGCCCACGGAAACGCTCCAGCTGTCTTGAAAAGGTGTGCTTTCTTAAGGCTCGGTCGAGAATTGTTCCCAGAGCATTAAGTTCGATCGGTTTGGGGATGAAATCGTAGGCCCCATTTTTGATGGCGGTAACCGCCGATTCGATGGTTCCAAAACCGGACAGCACCATAACGACGGCCCGGTTGTCTATGGATTTTATGGCCTCTAAAACCTCCATGCCGCCCATATCCGGCATTTTCAAATCCAGAATCACCAGTTTGAAATCATCCTGTTCAAACCGTGCCAGTCCTTCATGACCGCCATAGGCCGCCGCGGCTTTATAGCCTATTCTAACAAGGTATTCTACCAACATGTCCGCCAGTTGCCGGTCATCATCCACCACCAGAATGCGGGCGTTATTTTCTATTTTCAGTGTCACTTATTCATCTTTTTAAGAACTTACGGCTTGTGGTAAATTTTCAATTTTTTCCAGCGCACTGATGATTGATCGTGTAAGGTGTTCTACCCGCTTTAAGACATGCTGGTTCAAGGTATTTACTCTCAGATCTTTACAGAGCAACAGAGTGCCAAAATTTTTGTCACCGTTAATCAGCAGCGGTAGCTCGAGCTTCATAAGATAATAGCTCCCGGTGCCGTTTTCCCTGACAAATGAGGGGTTAGCCCATTCCAGTTCAGGGAGATTTTTTCGCATACAGATACTGGACATAATGGAATGGATTCCCCGGCTATCCAATCCATCCCGCTTTCCAGGCACTTTTGGCGGGTTTCCCGAGGCAGCGTCAACTTTATGGTCGTTGAGACACAAGGCGGCCATATCAAATCCGAGCATCAGTGCGCTGCGGATGATATGTTGCCACAGCTCATCTATATTGTTGGAATTGCTCGTATCAGACTGCAATCCCAAAAAGTATCTCCTCTCACGGCTTAACCCCATCTCATCCGAGATGTCCCCGGCCCAGCGTATGATCCGCTCCCCACTCCAGTAGTTCAAATAACCGAGCTTGCGGATGCCGAGAATCGTGACAGCCCCCACTATCAGCAAGAGCAGGGCTGCGCGTTCGTTCTGGGCATGGATCATAACCAAGGAAATTCCCCCCATCCCAACGGTTATGCCGTATAGCAGCAGGACCGCCCGCCGGTGCGAATAGCCAAGTTTCAGAAGCATATGATGAATATGCTCCCTGTCGGGGCGAAAGAGTCTGCGGCCAAAGATAAATCGGCGAACGGCGCTCCAGACAGTATCGATGAGGGGAAGGCCCAGGGCAATGACGGGGATCAAAAGGGTGGCGGCGGCCTGACTTTTAACCGATCCCAGAATACTCAAAGTGGCCAGCAGATATCCCAAGAAGTAGCTGCCGCTGTCTCCCAGGAATATAGAGGCTGGATTGAAATTGTACCTCAAGAATCCCAGAATGGCTCCTGAAAGACCGGCCAGCACCACGGCCACCAGCAGTTGTTCGGACAGTACACAGAGGATGAGCAGGACCAGGCACGCAAAAATGCTGACCCCGGCAGCCAGACCGTCAAGACCGTCTATCAGGTTGATGGCGTTGATTACCATCAGGATCCACAACAGGGTGAAGGGCAAGGATAACCAGCCCAAGATCAAGAGCGGCATGCCGGGAAGTCCTACAGCGTCGATGCGAACGCCGCCCAAGTAGGCGATCAGGGCGGCAACTATTTGAATCCCCAGCTTTAACTCGGGTCTGATTCTACGGACATCATCCCATAATCCCAGGCCGAAGACGACGCCGGCACCTGCGACCAGATAGATCATCCGTTGTTCATGGATCAACAGCTCCAAGATCCTGGTCCGGTAAAAGATAAGCGGAATAAATGCGCAATAGAAAGAAATGTAGATGGCCACGCCGCCAACACGAGGTATCGGCTTTGAGTGGACTTTTCTGGCTGTCGGGATATCAACCAGACCGCATTTTACCGCTGTTCTAGCCACCATGGGTGTTATAATCAGTGCAATCACGAGTGACAGAGAGAAAATGGCAATAATTGAGGTCATAGTACAATCACTCCACGGCTCCATTGACTGCAAAGAGAACCTTTGTTTTTAAAAGTTTTCTTATCCTGAGGCATAAGGGACTATCTGTGAGTAATCTTCCAGTGACCTTGTAGCCCGCCATTTCCCCAAGGCTGGTCCAGAATTTTATCATTTCATTATAGATCAATTTTTGCTTTAAAGTTTTGACTCTTTGCTTTTTATGCGCCTCTTTCGACCCTTTTGCGTTAGCGTTCACATTGATACCTGAGTCCCCATGTTTGAGTTTTGAGGCGGCGAGCAACCGCCACTTTTTTTCGACACCGTACCTGTGTATTTTTACATTCATGTCCGATGTCAGTACAAGCAGAAGAAAGTAGGCTCTGGGAAGATGATACATGGATGTTACCAGGATGACGGATTTAAACTTGTGTTTTTGTAAAATTTGTCTTGTGATCAAGGCATCTTCAAAAGTAGTATTGCTTTTGGGGCTGATAAGCGGCTTTACTGAAGCCGGCAGATCTTGGTACTTTTTTAAATAAAGCTTTAAACTCTCTTCAGTGATTCCCGCAACCGTGAAATTAGGAGCATATCCTTCTTCTGCCAACTGCAAACCGGAGGCAATACGTTCATTTTCAGCGGGAAAGACGACAATGAGATCTGCTTTTTCAATGATAGTATTTTCAGGCCCAACAGTTAGAAAGTAGGTTGCCTGTACAATAATAATCACAACCAGTATGCAGAGCAGGACGCTCAGGTATTTGCAGGTCTTTTTTATCAATAATTGTAAAAAGTAATGCGTTCAACGGATAGTGTATTCAAACAAAATTAAATGGCCGGCTTAACCGCGTATAGTTTCGCTAATGACAGATTCCGGATCATATACGCATAGAGACGGCTTCCTTATGTACTGTTCTATTTTACGCAAAGGTTTCATCATTAGAGTCCAGGGGTGCGACTTAAGCTGATTTACTTGCCAGGCTAAATAGTCATTTCGATGTGCCATCAAGCGATTCTTTAATGAGGCGTTGCTTTTACCTCCGGTTCGCATGCAAACTAATACTTCAGGAATATATTTACATGCAACCTTGTGTTTCAGAAGGAATCGTAGCATCAGTTCATAATCTGCGGACGATCCCAAGTTTAAATTAAAGAGGCCGTATTTCTTATAAACCGAGCGTCGTACAAAAAAAGTAGGATGAGGCGGCATCCAGCCATTATAGAATTTACACCTGTCATAACTTCCGGAACGCCAGTAGCGGTCAATCTTGCGGATGTCGGTCGCATCTACATAAACCAGGTCACCATAGCAGGCATCTGCTTTTTGATCCTCAAAACCTTCTGCTACCTTTTGCAATGTCCC
>JAQBHK010000209.1:0-2772 GCA_032127815.1 Desulfobacterales bacterium | reverse complement strand
TTCTTTGTGTCCTCCGTGATCTTTGTGTGAGAACGACTTTTTACTAAGCCGTTATTATTAATAGTTTGTCAATTTTTCTAAAATAAATCAAGTGCTTTTTCTGCCCCAGGTGGATTTTTCACTCGAATCCTCGAACCCTTGACCCCTTGAATCCTCATTGAATCACCAACTCTTTTGGAGATGATCCAATTTTTTTAAATATTTTATATATATTTTGGTTGACAAAGTGTAAAGGCTTAATATATTGTGCCCCGCATAAAAAATGTAAAAGCTTCGGAAAAAAGGCTTGGAGAATTTCTCAACCAGGCTTTTTTTTATTTTTATTATTATGGAAAGGTGGTGAAAAGAATGATTTGTTCAACAGTCAGAAAAAACAAGGAATGTCCTTTTATGTCAGCTAAGGGTTGTTCATACAACGGCGGGATTTGTCATGAGCTGATTGAAAAGTGTGTGGGCTGCGGCCGTAGCACGGAATATTCAACAGCCTGGTACTGCTCAACCTGTCCTGATCCGTCTTTGAAATGGAAAAACGGCAATTGCAATCTTGCAACGCATATCACAGCAACTCCTGCTGAAGCAAAGGCTAAACTCAATCCTATTAAAGCATCCAAACGGGGAAGCCGGTAATAGAGGTAACGCTGATGGGACACGATTTATAACCCCGCTCATTTGTTTGAGCGGGGTTTTTGTGTTTTACCCGGTCCTGCTTTTTTTATATCTCTCCAATAGAATTTCCAGCATCAGGAAATCGCTTCTATCACTTGTCAAAAATATGTTCCGATTGACCGGAACCGTTCTTCAGATTCGCAACCAATGATCGATTTTATGCGTTTTTGATTTTATCAGAATTAACCACTTGCCGGGAAACTCCTATGGTGATAAAAGAGCCGCATACAGCCTCACAAAGAGTTGTACAAATATGTGCACACAAAGAATCAATAAAATAACGGAGACATACAATGCCAATTTTCGAGTACCATTGTGATAAATGTAACCATAATTTTGAATTTATAGTCTTTGGAAAAGAAAAACCGGCCTGCCCTTCCTGCAAAAGCAAAAAAATAAGAAAGCTTATGTCTACATGCGGTTTCATCAGCAAAGGAAGCGGCGGAGAAACAGTCAGGGCATCCTCCTCTTCATCGTCATGCGGAGGATGTTCGGCTGCCAGCTGCGCAGGCTGCGGCCATTGATGAAAACAAAGATCATAATAGGCACAAGAGGAAGCAAGCTTGCACTCTGGCAGGCCAGCTGGGTCAGGACGGAGCTTTTACAAAAACACCGTGACTTAGAAGTTGAGCTTAAAATAATAAAAACAAAGGGCGACAAGATTCTCGATGTTCCTCTGGCGAAGGTTGGCGGAAAGGGGCTCTTCGTTAAAGAGATAGAAGAAGCTCTAATTGAAAACCGCATCGATATGGCCGTGCACAGCATGAAAGACATGCCGGCCGAAACGCTTGAAGGCCTCACTATCGGGGCAATCCCCGAACGGGAAAATCCGAGGGATGTTCTTATTTCAAAAAACGGGCTTTTTTTATCCGGGCTTCCGAGAAACAGCCGTATTGGCACAAGCAGTCTCCGCCGCATGGCACAGTTAAAGCATATAAGACCGGATCTGGTAATTTTACCATTGCGGGGCAATCTTGATACACGAATAAAAAAACTCGATTCGGGTGAGTATGACGCGATAATACTCGCAGCAGCAGGAATAAAACGTCTCGGGCTTGAAAAACTTATTACTGAATATCTTGATGAAGAAACAATGCTTCCGGCTGTCGGACAAGGAGCTTTATGTATTGAAATAAGAGAAAATGATCCGAAGATATCAGATTATGCAACCGCATTAAATCATTCTCTGACCAGTGCAGTAGTATTGGGTGAGCGTGCTTTCCTTAAAAGGCTCGAAGGGGGTTGCCAGATTCCGATTGCAGGCCACGGGAAGACAGATAATAATAATTTCATGATAACCGGGCTCGTTTCCGATCTTGATGGAAAGATTGTTCTCAAAGACAAGCTTACAGGCCCTCTTGAATCATCGGAAAGCATAGGCATCGCTCTTGCTGACCGCCTCCTTTCCATGGGAGCTAAAAAATTGCTTGAAAACCTTGCGGCTCTGTAAAAAGTGAAGACCTCACACAAAGCCTCAAAGATCACAAAGATAACTTATTAATATCAAAATGATTATTTTCTTAGTGATCTTAGTGACTTTGTGAGAAAATAAAGTTTTTTTCAAGTCCGTCATAATCAACTCACAGGAAAAAATGGAAACTAAAAAAGGCAAAGTATATCTTGTAGGAGCAGGCCCTGGAGATCCGGGACTTATCACCGTAAAGGGCAGGGAATGCATTGAGCGCGCCGATGTGATTGTTTATGATTATCTCGCATCTCCTTCCCTTTTGAAATACGCAAAAAAAGAATCCGAAATCATTTATGTCGGGAAACAGGGAGGCGATCACACATTATCCCAGGAAGGCATTAATGCTCTTATCGTTGAAAAGGCTGAAAAAGGCCATACAGTTACAAGGCTGAAAGGCGGAGACCCCTTCATTTTCGGGCGCGGAGCCGAAGAGGCTGAAGCGCTGATTGAAAATGGAATTTTATTTGAGGTTGTTCCCGGAGTCACTTCAGCAATTGCAGCCCCTGCATATGCAGGCATTCCTCTGACTCACAGAACGTTCACATCAACCGTAGCTTTCGTGACAGGTCATGAAGATCCTGAAAAAGCTGAATCGGGCATAAACTGGGAAGCTCTTGCAAAAGGAATCGGGACTATCG